>CAHJWT010000162.1 GCA_903643075.1 Sphingomonadaceae bacterium
AGGCAGGCACCGCGAGCGAGCGACGGGCCCGGCCCAAGCGGTCCCGGCGTCGCCGCCGCGCCCCACGATCCCGGCGCGACCCCGTGCTCCGGTCGGCGGACGTCGCCGAGGAACACCGCGTCGGCCGGCAGGATCGCGAACCAGCCCCGGCGCAGGCCGATATAGGTGTCACCGGCTTCGGCACCGGTCACCGCCGGGGTCAGCTTGCGGTCAAACCCGGCCTTGTAAAAGGCGAGCGCGGCGCGGAAGCCGTCGCTGCGGAAATCGCCCCGCGCGTCGTGGTCGCGGAGCAACGCCGCGCCGGTCTGCGCCGCATAGGCGAACAGCGGCTCGGGCCAGTCGAGCAGGTGGAGCGTCGCGAAGCGGTCGGGGTGGCGGCGGACGATCGCCTCGGCCATCCGCGTCCATTCCGCCCAGTCGGCCGGCGGCGCAGCGTAGCCGACCTCGGCGATCAGGTCGCGGCGATAGAACTGGACCCAGCTGTCGGCGGTCCACGGCACGGCCTGCGGCCGGCCCGCGATCGTCACCGCCGCGAGCGCGCCGGGGAGGTGGCCGGATAGCAGCGCCGGCGGCGGCGGGTTGAGCGCGCCGAGCAGCGTCATCTCCGGCAGCCAGCCGGTGTCGAGCATCATCACGTCGGGCAGCGACGCGCCGGCGAAGCCGGTCAGCAGCTTCTCGTGCGCGCCGGTCCACGGGATCGCCTGGAGGTCGACCGCGATTCCGGTCGCGCGAGTAAACGGCGGCAGCAGGACGGGCGCGTTCTCGCCAGTCGTCCCCATCGCCCACCACGTCACGTTGCCGCGGCCTTGCGGCGCACAGCCGGCGAGCGCCGCCGCGACGGCGAGCCCGATGACCTCGCGCCGGCCGGGGCCTGGTCGTGTCGCGCGTCCGATGCCACCCACGACCGCAAGGGTAGAGGGAGGCGACGGCGCGGCCAAGCGGCGTGCCGTCGCACCGCCGCACACTGTGACGCGAAAGTCGCACCCACTCGCGAAACGACAGGTTGCGGCAAGATGACGGTTTTCGATCAGGGGGCAAAAGGGTGCACGACGCGGCATCGACAACGACCGAAAGACAAGGGGATGACCGTCCGCGCGACCGGCTTGCTGGTGGGGACAATGGGGCTGCTGCTACCGGTCGCGGCGTCGGCGCAAGCGGTTCGGACCGCCAACGCTCAAACCGCCGACGCGACGCCGGCCCCGGCGACCGCCTCGGCCGCGTCACCCGCCGAGGCCGACGCCGGCGAGATCGTCGTCACCGGCTCGCGCATCGCCCGGTCCGAATTCGCCGCGCCGAACCCGATCACTTCGTTCAACGCCGCTGCGATCGAGCAGTCGGGCAACACCAACATCACCACCTTCCTCGAACGCGTTCCCGCGCTGACCGGGTCGCGCGATTCGACCCAGACCTCGGGCGGCAACGCACTCGGGGTCAACCCGCTCGGCGCGGCCGGGCTGAACGAGCTCAACCTGCGCAACCTCGGCGTCAACCGCACCCTCGTGCTGGTCAACGGCCGCCGCCACGTCGCCGGCGAGCCGAACAGCGCCGCGGTCGACATCAACTCGATCCCGACCGACCTGATCGACCGCGTCGACGTGCTGACCGGCGGCGCGTCGGCGGTCTACGGCGCTGACGGCGTCTCGGGCGTCGTCAACTTCATCCTCAAGCGCGACTTCGACGGCGTCGCCGCGCGCAGCCAGATCGGCATCTCCGATCGCGGCGACGCCGGCCAGCGCTTCGCCTCGGTCGCGATCGGGCACAACTTCGCGAACGGCCGCGCCAATCTGACGGCGACCTACGAGCACAGCGAGGAGGACCGGCTCGACAACAACGACCGAACCTACCTGACCGGGGCGAACCGCCGATACCTGATCCCCAACGACGCCAAGGCGACCGATCCGAAGGCGTACAGCAACATCCTCGTCGGCGACCTGCGCTATCCGGGTGAATCGCCGATCGGCGCGGTCGACGTCGACGGCGATTTTTACGCCGACTATAACGGGCTCGGGCAGCCGTACCGCCACGCCGCTCCCGCCGCCTACTACGGCACCGGGCCGAGCGACGACACGCCGGTCGCCGGCTTCTATTCGGGCGACCTCCAGCCGAAGATCGTCCGCAACGACGTCAACGTGCTCGGCCACTATGACGTGTCGGACGCGTTCAAGCTGTCGGTCGAAGGCAAGTACGCCCAGACGCGGGCGACGACGTTCGACTATTACGTCGGTACCTACGGCCAGCCGATCGGGCTCGACAATCCGTTCGCGCCGCAGACGATCCGCGACGCCGCCATCGCCGCCGGCCAGACGAGCGTCAACGTCACCCGCGACAACCTCGATTACGGCCGCCACGGCGAGAGTGACCTGCGCCGGACATACCGCGGCGTCCTCGATGCGAGCGGACGGCTGAACGACCACGCGACCTACGACGCCTATTACGAATACGGCCGCACCGATGTCGACATCACCAAGCTAAACGACGACCTCGCCGACCGCTATGCCCAGGCGATCGACGTCGTCACCGGCGCGAACGGCGCGCCGGTGTGCCGGTCGAACCTGACCGGCGGCAATCCGAGCTGCGTTCCCGTCAGCCTGTTCGGCCCCGGCCCGATCAGCAAGCAGGCGCTCGGCTTCTTCCAGGTCGACGACACCAGCTTTGCGCGGATCACCCAGTCGGTCGCCAACGCCTCGGTCAGCGGCGACTTTGGCGCGTTCTTCAAGCTGCCCGGCGGCCCGGTCCAGTTCAGCTTCGGCGGCGAGTACCGCCGCGAGACGAGCAGCTTTCGGCCGAGCGACAACCTCGCCAACAACCGCTTCGTCGCCTTCACCGAGCCGACGCTGGTCGTCGCCTCGGGCGGCAGCTTCGACGTCAAGGAGGCGTTCGGCGAGCTGAACGCGCCGATCCTCCAGGGCCGTCGCTTCGCCGAGACGCTCAGCGTCGGCGCGGCGTACCGCTTCTCGCACTACTCGACGATCGGCGACACCAACACCTACCAGTTCAACGGTGTCTACGCGCCGGTCCGCGACATCAGCTTCCGCGGATCGTACGGCGAGGCGGTGCGCGCGCCGAACATCGGCGAGCTGTTTCAGCCGGTCAGCGGCGACTCCGCGTTCTTCCAGGACCCGTGCCAGCCGGCGCGGATCGGGCTCGGCACGCAGTTCCGCGCGGCCAACTGCGCGGCGGTGCTCGCGGCGGTCGGCGGGACGATCTCCGATGCGCTGCAGACGGTGAGCAACATCAACGGCTCGCGGTCGGGCAACCCCAACCTCCGCGCCGAGACGGCGACGACGTGGACTGCGGGCATCGTGCTGCGGCCGCGCTTCATTCCCGGGCTGACCGCGTCGTTCGACTGGTACGACATCAAGCTGAAGGATGCGGTCAACACTCCCGACCCGTCGTCGCTCGCCGACCTCTGCGTCGATTCGCCGACGATCGACAATCCGTTCTGCCGGTCGATCGTGCGGACCGCGACGCCGACGACGGTCAACGGCGTCCAGGTCGTCCGCGGGACGATCGTCGGCTACACGGTGCAGCCGCAGAACGTCGCCGCCTTCCGCACCGCCGGGCTCGACGTCAACCTCGACTATCTGCTCCGGACCGACCGCGCGGGCACCTTCGACCTGCGCTTCGTCGGCGGCTACCTCGACCGGCTCGACTTCATCGGCGTCCCCGGCGCGCCGGTGACCGACAACCTCGACCAGGCGGGCCGGCCGAAGTTCAATTTCAACTTCTCGCCGACTTGGACGCTCGGCAACTTCACCCTGGGCTACAACCTCCGCTACGTCGACGGGACGCGGACCGTCGACAAGCTGACGACCGACAACGATCCGCTCTACGCCCCGCCCGCGCAGCTCCGCTACTCCGAGGTGTGGCAGCACGACGTCCAGGTCGAGTATGCGCTGCCGAGCGGCATGGCCTTCTACCTCGGCGTCCTCAACCTGTCGGACCAGGCCCCCGACCCGGGCAACTCAGTCAACCAGCCGGTATCGGCGGTCGGCCGCTTCGTCTATGCCGGCGTCAAGGTGCGGCTCGGCGCGCGGTAGCGCCGGTAGCCGCCAAACGAGGTGCTGCAATGACCGAACCGACCGAAGCGGGCCTGAGCGGCGTGCCGCGCAAGCGCGCGCCCGCCCACCAGTCGACGACGCTGGGGAACCACAAGCTCCACCCGTCGACGATGATGATGGGCTACGGCTTCGACCCCGCGCTGTCGGAGGGGTCGCTCAAGCCGCCGATCTTCCTCACCTCGACCTTCGTCTTCGAGAGCGCCGCCGACGGCAAGCGCTTCTTCGAGGGCATCACCGGCGTTCGCCCCGGCGGGGCCGAGGGGCTGGTCTATTCGCGTTTCAACGGCCCCGACCAGGAGATCCTCGAGGACCGGCTCGCGCTGTGGGAGGATGCCGAGGACGCGCTCGTCTTCTCCAGCGGCATGTCGGCGATCGCGACGACCTTCCTCGCGCTGGTCAAGCCGGGCGACGTCATCGTCCATTCGGCCCCGCTCTACGCCGCGACCGAGACGCTGATCGCGCGCATCTTGGGCCGGCTAGGGATCACCTTCCTCGACTTTCCCGCCGGCGCGACCCAGCCCGAGATTGAGGACGTTCTCCGCCGCGCGGCGGCGACGGGGCGGATCGCGGCGATCTATCTCGAAAGCCCGGCCAATCCGACCAACGCGCTGGTCGACGTTGAGGCCGTCCGTGACGCCCGCGCGTCGGTCTTGAGCGAGGGCGAGCTGCCGCCGATCATCATCGACAACACCTTCCTCGGGCCGCTGTGGGCGCAGCCGCTGCGGCAAGGGGCCGACCTCGTCATCTATTCGCTGACCAAGTATGTCGGTGGCCACAGCGACCTCGTCGCCGGCAGCGTGCTCGGCAGCAAGGCGGCGATCAATCCGGTGCGGATGACGCGCAACACGATCGGCACGATCACCGACCCGCACACCGCATGGATGCTGCTGCGGAGCCTCGAGACGCTCGAACTCCGCATGAGCCGCGCCGGCGAGAACGCGCGCGCGGTGTGCGACTTCCTCCGCGACCACCCGAAGGTCGAGCGCGTCGGCTACCTCGGCTTCCTCGATCCCGGCAGCCGCCAGCACGACATTTATTCGCGCCACTGTCTAGGCGCGGGATCGACCTTCTCGGTCATCGTCCGCGGCGGCGAGGCGGAGGCGTTCCGCTTCCTCGACCACCTCAAGCTGGTCAAGCTCGCGGTCAGCCTAGGCGGGACCGAGAGCCTTGCGTCGCACCCGGCGGCGATGACCCACCTGTCGGTCGCGCCCGCACGCAAGGCCGAACTCGGCATCACCGACAACTTGGTCCGCGTCTCGATCGGCGTCGAACATCCCGACGACCTGATCGCCGACTTCACCCAGGCGCTCGCCGCGATGTAACCGGCCGGCCCTTGCCGGGGAACAACCCGCAGCGCATGAGGCGGCCGATGCACGACGTGGCGATCCTGTACGAGCATCCGGCGTGGTTCGCGCCGCTGTTCGCCATCCTCGACCGGCGCGGTGTCGACTACGCCGCGATCCATCTCCGCGACCTCGTCGTCGATCCCGCCGCGGCCGAGCCGCCGGCGCGCGTCGTCCTCAGCCGCGTCGCGATGTCGGCCCCCCTGCGCGACGCCGAGCACGGGCTGTTCGCCGCCGAGGCGG
>CAHJWT010000163.1 GCA_903643075.1 Sphingomonadaceae bacterium
ATAGTCGCCGTCGGACGCGGGCTCGCCGCGCCGCCGCCGCCGGCGACCGGACCGCCGCCCCGATCCTGACCCATCCGCGCCGCATTCCAACCGGGATGCGGCTGTCAGCGGCTGCCGCCACGCCGGTTCCGTCGAGGATCGCCGTCGCGCGACCGCCGCGCGCGACCCCGAGGATCGATCATGCCCCCTTCCCATCCGGCCACCCGGCCGGTCCGCGCCGCCGCGCTCGCGGCCGTGCTCGCCGCCGCCGCCCCGGCTAGTGCCGACACACCGCTCGCCGACGACATCCTGATCACCGCGCAACGCCGCCAGGCGACCATCGAGAACGCACCCGGCTCGACCGCGTCGGTCGACGCCACGACGATCGCCACGACGATCAACGCGATCAACGTCGAGGACACGCTCAAATACCTGCCGAGCCTCGTCGTCCGCAAA
Source organism: Sphingomonadaceae bacterium (assembly GCA_903643075.1). Taxonomy (GTDB): domain Bacteria; phylum Pseudomonadota; class Alphaproteobacteria; order Sphingomonadales; family Sphingomonadaceae; genus Polymorphobacter_B. The sequence goes on from CAHJWT010000163.1 coordinate 436, forward strand.
CGTCACATCGGCGACAGTCAGGCGCCGCTCGCCACCCGCACCTCGGGGCTCGGCGCGAGCGCGCGCAGCCTGATCTACGCCGACGGCGCGATTTTGTCAGCGCTCGTCGGCAACAACAACACGTCCGCCAGCCCGCGGTGGAATCTCGTCAGCACCGAGGAGATCGCGCGGATCGACGTCCTCTACGGGCCGTTCGCCGCCGCCTACCCGGGCAACTCGATCGGCGCGGTGGTCAACATCACGACGCGCCTCCCCGACCGGCTCGAGGCGACGGTCGACGCCGGAGTCAACGTCCAGCAGTTCGACCTCTACTCGACCCACCGCACCCTGCCGTCGGTCCAGGCCGGCGGCACGCTCGGCGACCGCTTCGGACCCCTGGCGCTGTTCGTCAGCGTCGACCATGTCGACAGCCGCGCCCAGCCGCTCGGCTTCGCCACCGCGACCCGACCGGCGATGCCCAGCGCGGCGGGCACGCCGACGACCGGCGGATTCGACGACCTCAACCGCACCGGCGCGGCGATCCGCGTCCTCGGCGCGACGGGGATCGAGCATCAGGTCCAGGACCGGATCAAGCTCAAGGCCGCGCTCGACGTGTCGCCGGCGCTCAGGCTGACCTACGTCGGCAGCCTGTTCCTCAACGCCGACGACGCCGGCGTCGAGACCTACCTGACCGACGCCGCGACCGGGGCGCCGGCCTATGCCGGGACGCTCAACATCGCCAGCCGTAGCTACACGGTCGCGTCGAGCGCCTTCGCCGGCCAGGTCTACCGCATCGACCAGCGGCAGTGGTCGCACAGCCTGGCACTGGCCGGCGGCGCCGGGCGGTTCGACTGGCAGGTGATCGGCACCGACTACATCGTCGACCGCGACCGGCAGCGGACCGCCAACACCGCGCTCCCCGCCGGCGCCGACGGCGGACCCGGCTTCATCACCAACCTCGCCGGCACCGGCTGGCAGACGGTCGACGCCAAGGCGGCGTGGCGGTCCGACGACGCGGCGACGCACACGCTGAGCGCCGGGCTTCACGCCGACTGGTTCCAGCTGGCGAGCAACCGCTTCAACACCGACAACTTCCGCCGCGGCGGCGAGGGCAGCCTCAACCTCGTCGGCAGCGGCCGGACGCGGACCTACGCCGTCTGGGCGCAGGACGCATGGAAGCTGACCCCGGCGGTGACGCTGACCCTGGGCGGCCGCTACGAATGGTGGCGGGCGTCCGGCGGGGTCAACTTCGCGCAATCGCCGCCGATCGGCCCGGTCGTCGAGCCGCCACTCGCCAGTGACCATGTCTCGCCCAAGGCGGCGCTGGCGTGGGCGGTCGGCCCGCACCTGACCGCGCGGCTGTCATTCGGCGAGGCGTGGCGCTTCCCGACCGTCGGCGAGCTGTACCAGATCGTTACCAGCCCGGTCGCCGCCGTGCCGAACCCCAATCTCTGCCCCGAGCATGCGCGGTCGGGGGAGCTCGCGCTCGAGCATCAGGACGCCCACGGCACCTTCCGCCTGTCGCTGTTCGACGAGGTGATCGACGACGCGCTGATCTCGCAGACGGGATCGCTGCCGGTGACGCCCGTCCAGGTCGGCACCTTCGTCCAGAACGTCGACCGCACCCGCGCCCGCGGCGTCGAGGTCGCGGGCACCCGGACCGACGTCGTCCGCCGCGTCGACCTGACGGGCAGTGTCACCTATGCCGATGCGATCACGTCGAAGGACACCGCCTTCCCCGCCGCCGCCGGCCACCTGCTGCCGAGTGTGCCGCACTGGAAGGCGACGCTCGTCGGCACCTACCGTCCGACCGACGCCGTCGCGCTGACCGCCGCCGCGCGCTACGCCAGCCGCAACTACGGCAGCCTCGACAACAGCGATGTCGTCGGCAACACCTATCAGGGCTTCGACCGCTATTTCGTCGTCGACCTGCGCGCCGAGGTCCACGTCACGCCCCACGTCGACCTGGGCCTTGGCATCGACAACGTGGGCAACGACAAATACTTCCTCTTCCACCCCTTCCCGCAGCGATCGTTCGCCGCCGACGTCAAGGTCCGGCTGTGACGCGTCAAAAGCGCCTAGGCAACGTCCCCAGCACCTGCGCCCCCTGCCCGTAGATGCAGCTGAACGCCGCGGCGCAGCGCGCAACCTAGGTCGCCGGCGTCGGGGTGGACTTCATGGGTGGCGACGCCCATTTGAGTGCGATGGCCACCGCCGCCTTGCCTGCCGCCGCCGCGCCCGCGGCCGTGCCGCGCCTCGCGCCGCGGCCGCTGATCGATCGGTTCGGACGGCGGATCGATTACCTGCGCATCTCGGTCACCGACCGCTGCGATTTCCGCTGCACCTACTGCATGCCCGAGGCGATGACCTTCCTGCCGCGGAGCGAGGTGCTCAGCCTCGAGGAGATCGACTGGCTGGCATCGGCGTTCGTCGCCCGGGGGACGCGCAAGCTGCGCCTGACCGGCGGCGAGCCGCTCGTTCGCCGCGGGGTGATCGATCTCGTAAGGTCGCTGTCGCGGCATCTGCGCAGCGGCGACCTCGACGAATTGACGATGACTACCAACGGCTCGCAGCTGGCGCGCTTCGCCAACGACCTGGCCGACGCGGGGATGCGCCGAATCAACGTCAGCCTCGACACCCTCGACGCGGCGAAATTCGCGCGGATCACGCGTTGGGGTCGCCTGCCGCAGGTTCTCGACGGTATCGCCGCCGCCGCCGCCGCCGGCCTCCACGTCAAGATCAACATGGTCGCGCTGAAAGGCGTCAACGACGACGAGATCGACGCGATGCTGCGCTGGACCGGCGCGCATGGCCACGACCTCGTCCTGATCGAGACGATGCCGCTTGGGGTCGTCGACGACGACCGCGCCGACCGCTACCTGCCGCTGGCCCGGGTCCGCCGCGACCTCGCGGCACGGTGGACGCTCGTCGACCTGCACGATACGACCGGCGGCCCGGCGCGCTACGTCCGCATCGCCGAGACCGGCCAACGCCTTGGTTTCATCACCCCGCTTACCCATAATTTCTGCGACAGCTGCAACCGTGTCCGGCTGACCGCGACGGGACGCCTGTACCTGTGCCTCGGCCAGGACGATGCGGTCGACTTCCGCGACCCGCTGCGCGCCGGGATCGACGCCACCGGGCTCGACGCGCTGATCGATCGGGCGCTGCTCAAGAAACCGCGCGGCCACGACTTCGTCATCGACCGCGCCCGTCCCGCGCCGGCGGTCGCGCGGCACATGAGCCTGACCGGCGGATGAAGATGGCGCTGATGGTGTCGCCGACACCGCAGGCAGCCGCGGCAGCCGATCTGCTCCGCCCGAATTACGAGTGGCACGCAGTCCGCGATGCCGAGGTCGTCGTTGCATTGGGCGGCGACGGCTACCTGCTCCACGTCCTCCACGCTGCGCTGAACGCGCGCCAGCCGCGACCGGTCTATGGCATGAATCTCGGCTCGGTCGGCTTCCTGATGAACGACTTCCGCGTCGAGGATCTGCCGCAGCGCCTGACCGCCGCCCGCGCCTACGCCCTCCACCCGCTCGGCATGACCGCCCGGACCGTGTCGGGCACGACGGTTTCGTCGCCGGCGATCAACGAGGTTAGCCTGCTCCGCGAAACCCGCCAGGCGGCGAAGCTCGAGATCAGTGTCGACGGCCGGGTGCGGATGGCCGAGATCGCGTGCGACGGCATCCTCGTCGCCACCCCGGCCGGGTCGACCGCGTACAACCTGTCGGCGAGCGGCCCGATCCTGCCGCTCCAGGCCGACCTGCTCGCGCTGACCCCGATCAGCCCATTCCGCCCGCGGCGGTGGCGCGGCGCGCTCCTGCCGCAGAGCTCGGTCATCGAGTTCCGCGTCCTCGAAGCCGCCAAGCGCCCGGTCAGCGCCGTCGCCGACCAGCTCGAGGTGCGCGACGTCGCCTCGGTCAAGGTGGTCAGCGACAAGTCGGTCAGCCTCGACCTGCTGTTCGACCCCGGCCACACGCTCGACGACCGCATCTTCACCGAGCAATTCGAGAACTGACTCCGTCGCCGCCGGCGAGAACTGATCTTGCCGCGCCCGGGCTCGCCCGTTATACGCCGCCGCTATTCCTCGGTAGCTCAGCGGTAGAGCATCCGACTGTTAATCGGATGGTCGCAGGTTCGAATCCTGCCCGGGGAGCCACCGCATCATCGGGTCGGTGTGGGTTTCGCCGGCACGCAGCGGCGATGCGGCCGCTAGTCGTCGACCGGTGTGCCGAACGAGGCGTGGGGCATTTCCGGCAGGCTGCCTATTGTCGCCCGACGATGCGACGTGTTGGACGGGCCTCGCGCTTGCGTGGTGGGTGGCGGCGCGTGGCTGCGCGGGCCCGGTTGACGTCGGCGGCCGGCGCGGCCTAGCCAAGGCCGGCAACACCAGGGGGAGCGGCGATGCCGATCGGAACGCGCGTGGCGCTCGCTTACCTCGCGCTGAGCGGGATCGCCGTCGGCATCTGGGCGAGCGCCTTCCCGGCCGACTTCTACCGCTCCTTCCCCGGCTTCGGCCACGCCTGGGTCGCAGTTGACGGGCCGTACAACGAGCACCTCGTCCGCGATGCGGGAGCCGCCTACCTGATGATCGCGTTCCTGGCGGCGTTTGCCCTCGCGCGGCCGGCTCGCGCGCCGGCGGTGCCGGTCGGCGTCGGCACGCTCGGCTTCAACCTGCCCCACCTCGCCTATCATGCGGGCCGTCTCGCTATGTACGCGCCACTCGACCGTGCGCTCAACATGGTTGCGCTTGGCGCCGCGGTCGCCGCCTCACTGTGGCTGGTCGTCGCGCCGGCGCGACGGTGAAGCGCGTCGTCGGCACCGACCGCGTCGCCAAGAAAAGGCTGTCCTACACGCCATCGATCGGTCAGCCTCGCCACGATGACCGTTCCTCGCCCGCGCCGCTTCGTCGCCGACCGTTCGATCGGCCGCGGCGGGGCTGGTGCTCCTCCCGACGTGGCGTCGCTTTCGTCAACTTTGTCCAGCGCGCCTGACACCTCCTACACCGCGACTCGACGGGCGGCCGCCGTCGGGCCGCCCGCACGGCGCGGTACGGGGTCGCGACGGACAGGCGGCCGGTGAAGGCGGTCGGGGTGATCGGCGCGGGGGCGTGGGGCTGCGCG
>CAHJWT010000164.1 GCA_903643075.1 Sphingomonadaceae bacterium
GGCGACGAGCGCGGCGGCGAGGATCGCGCGCTCGGCCGGAGCGATCGCGACCCAGTTGCCGTGGAGCGCCGCGTCGAGCCCGCGTTCGGCGCGGAAGTCAGGGTGGGCGCGCCACGCAATGTCGCTCAGCAGGCACGTCGCGAGACGCAGGCGGCGCATTGCCGGAGTTTCAGCCGCGAGCGCTCCCGCCGCCGCGCCGCCGGGCTCGGCGCGGGCGACGATACCGGCGAGCGCACCGTTCTCGCCGGCGAAGACATCGTCCATCCACCGCATCAGGAGGTCGCCGTGTTCGGGAAAGCGGCCCTGGCGCGCACCTTCGTCGCGGGCGGCGGCGAGGAGCGGATCGTCGATCTGGAGCGCGGACGGCATCCGTTCGTAGAGCAGCCCCTCGCGCAGGCCGTAGGCGCTGGCGACGATGCTGGAGCTGCCGAGGCGCTCGACGACCGCGGCGAGTAGCAGCGCCGCACCGGGAAGCGACGGCAGGCGACTCGTCGAGATCGCGGTGACGTCCTTCAGGGTCTTCGGCCTGACCCGGGCGAGCGAACGCACCAGCCGCGCCGGCGTATCGGGAGTCATCGTGTACTGCTGGATCACCGGCAGCGGGTAGTCGGTCATATGGATGTGGAACTGGGTCAGCGCGCGCCACGACCCGCCGACGGTGTAGAACGGCTTGCCCCGACCCTTCGCCGCCCAGTCGACGCGGTCGAGTGCGGCCGCGATGAACGGGCGCAGCGCACGCGTCCCGCGCTTCCGGACCGCGTCGAGACGCAGCGCGCCGATGGGGAGCGAGATGCGGTCGTGGACCTCGCCGCCGGCGATGCGGATCAGCTCGAGCGACCCGCCGCCGAGGTCGCCGACGACGCCGTCGGCTCCGGGAATGCCGGCGATGACGCCCAGCGCCGCGCCGCGCGCCTCGGCCTCGCCGTCGATCACCTCGACCGCAAGGCCGCAGCGGTCGCGAACCGTATCGACGAAGCGCTGACCGTTCTTCGCCTCGCGGACCGCCGCCGTCGCGACGGTGCGGAGGTCGGCGACCCCCATGTCGCGCGCGAGGAGGGCGAAGCGCGCGAGGGCGGCGACGGCGACCCGGATCGACCCCTCGCTCAGCCGGCCGTCGTTGGCGAGGCCGCGGCCGAGGCCGGCCATGACCTTCTCATTGAAGATCACCGCCGGCGTCCGCGTGCGGCCGGCGTAGACGACGAGGCGGACCGAGTTCGAGCCGATGTCGATGATCCCGGTCAGGTCGTTCGGCGTGGCGACCGGCAGAGGGGCGTCGGGGGCCGCGGACTTCCGCGACAAGGACAGCAGGCTCATTCGGCGGCGGACGCGACGTCGCCGCCGTCGGCGAGCGCGAGGTGCGGCACCATCTCGTGCCCGCGCAACGCAGTGCCCCGGCCCGACAGCGACGGGTTGGTCATGAAATAGTGGTGGAGGTTAAACGCCGGATGGCCGCCGCGGCTGATCCGCGTGTAGTGGCCGTCGCTGCCGAGCGACCACGACTGCTCGCTGTCCTTGAGGTTGGCGAGCATGACCTGATCGAGGACCTGGGCGTGGACGGTCGGGTTCTCGATCGGCACCAGCACCTCGACGCGGCGGTCGAGGTTGCGCGGCATCCAGTCGGCCGAGCTGATGAATACCTTCGCCTGCGGCGACGGCAGGTCGTGGCCGGCGGCGAAGGCGAAGATGCGGCTGTGTTCGAGGAAGCGGCCGATGATCGACCGGACGCGGATGTTCGCGCTCATGCCCGGCACGCCGGGAATGAGGCAGCAGATGCCGCGGACGATCAGATCGATCTCGACCCCGGTCTCACTTGCCTCGTACAGCTTGTCGATGATGCCGGTGTCGACGAGGCTGTTGAGCTTGGCCCAGATTGCCGCCGGCCGACCCTCGCGCGCGGCGGCGATCTCGTCGTCGATAAGGCCGTAGAGCTTCGGCCGCATGGTCAGCGGGCTCATCCCGAGCTTGGCCAGCCGCGTCGGCTGGACGTAGCCGGTGATGTAGTTGAGCACCTGCGCCGCGTCGCGCGCCAGCACCGGATCGGCGGTGAAGAACGACAGGTCGGTATAGATCCGCGCCGTCACCGGATGATAGTTGCCGGTGCCGAAGTGGACATAGGTACGCAGCTCGTCGCCCGCCTCGCGGCGGACGACCATCGACAGCTTGGCGTGCGTCTTCCACTCGACGAAGCCGTAGACGACCTGGACGCCGGCGCGTTCGAGCATCGACGCCCACATCAGGTTCTGCTCCTCGTCGAAGCGCGCCTTCAGTTCGACCACCGCCGTCACCGACTTGCCCGCCTCCGCCGCATCGATCAGCGCGCGGACGATCGGCGAGTTCTTGCCGGCGCGATATAACGTCTGTTTGATCGCAATGACGTCGGGGTCGAGCGCCGCCTGTTTCAAGAAGGCGAGGACCACCTCGAAGCTCTCGTACGGATGATGGACGACGAGGTCCTTGTCGCGGATCGCGGCGAAGCAGTCGCCGCCGTGCTCGCGAATGCGCTCGGGGAAGCGCGGGCTGTACGGCTCGAACTTGAGGTCGGGCCGGTCCTCGTCGACCAGCTGGCCGAGGTCGGCGATGCCGAGGATGCCGGTGACGACGGTCGTGTCGCGCTCGCCGACGCCCAACGCCTCGCGGACGAGCGCCTGGAGCCCCGGCGGCGTCGCCGCCTCGATCTTCAGCCGGATGACGTCGCCGCGCCGCCGCCGCTTGATCGCCGACTGGAAGAAGCGGACGAGGTCCTCAGCCTCCTCCTCGACCTCGATGTCGCTGTCGCGGATGACGCGGAAGGCACCGTCGCCGAGCAGCTCGTAGCCCGGAAAGAGCTGATCGAAGAACAGCCGGATGGTGTTCTCGAGACTGATGTAGCGCGCCGCCTTGCCCGGCAGGCGGGTGAAGCGCGGCAGCATCGACGGGAGCATCAGGAGGGCGCGGAGGATCTCGTCGTCCGACTGGCGGCGGAGCTCGAGAATCAGGCTGAAGCCCTTGTTGGGAATGAACGGGAATGGGTGCGCCGGATCGATCGCCTGCGGGGTCAGCACCGGGAAGACGTGGTCGAGGAAGTGGCGTTCGAGCCACCGCTTGCACTCGGCGTCGAGGTCGCGCGCCTTCAGCACATGGAAATCGACGCCCGCCAACCGCCGGACGAGATCGCCCCACGCCGCCTGCTGGCTGGCCATCAGCGCGTCGCCGGCGACGGCGATCGCGATCAGCTGCTCAGCCGGGGTAGCGCCCTCGGGGCTGCGCGTCTCGATTCCGGCGTTGACCTGCCCGCGCAGCCCGGCGACGCGGACCATGTAGAACTCGTCGAGGTTGTTGCCGCTGATCGACAGGAAACGCAGGCGTTCGAGCAGCGGATGGCTCTCGTTCGCCGCCTCGTCGAGGACGCGCTGGTTGAAGCTGAGCCACGACAGCTCGCGGTTGAAGTAGCGCTCGGTGTCGACGACGCCGTCGGCGACGGGGGGCGGCATCGACGCGAAAGTGCGGGTGAGCGCTGTGGTCATGCGACCGATTGTAGCGCGATGGGTGTGACAGGTCGATGACCGGTGATTGGCGTCCAACGTCCGCTTATCTGGTCGATAAGGTTCAAGCGCTGGAAGGCTTTCGCTGACGATTTTTAGTGTTCGGCGATCTTGCCACCATCTGTTTCACGGTCTAGCTTCCCCAATAGGGGGAATGCAGCCATGAAGAAAATGATAGTGCTTGCCATATTTTGGACAAGCTCTTTACATGCAATGGAAAACGAGGAGCTAAAACAGAAGCCACCTCGCGTTATTTTTGATTCACCACGTAATGTTGACGGCGCAATGCGCTGCATCGACGAAGGCAGCGAAGTATGGCGTCGATACTTCAACGCACGCGATCATCGGACTTATCGTAAGGCCGGATCGGTTGATATTGAGTATCTGTCGGCTCCTGCAACGATTTTCGCAATTCAAAATCGTATTGTGTTGATCTCTATCAATAGCAACAGTCGCGGTGGTACGCACCTCCAGTTTTGGGGCGTTCCAGCTGTTGATGCGCTCGATCCTGCCGATGCTGCATCACGAGGGCATGCCGCAGTCCACGCCAACAAGAGCAGCCGACTTCAGCAATCCATCGATAGTATGAAAATTTGTTTGGCGACACCGGACGCGGAAACTGCCGTCTCGAATGCAGCGGTGATCAAGGTGGGTGTGGCAGATGAATTGGCCAAGCGGGCTGACTTACGAGCTAAAGGTATCATCAATGATACCGAATTTCAAACTCAGAAGGCGCGACTATTAGCAGCGCCTTAACTTAGGTTAGATTTATCGTTCTGCTCGCGCCGCCTCGATCGCCGCGACGTCGATCCTGACCATCCCCATCATCGCCTCGAACACCCGCTTGGCCGCCGCCGGGTCGGGGTCGGCCATGCCGTCGAGCAGCGCGCGGGGAGTGATCTGCCACGACAGCCCCCAGCGGTCGCGGCACCAGCCGCACATGATCTCCGCGCCGCCTTCGGCGGTCATTGCGTCCCAGTAGCGGTCGGTCTCGGCCTGATCCTCGGTTTCGACCGTCAGGCTGATCGCGTCGGTGAACGGGTGGCCGGGGCCGCCGTTCATCGCGACGAACGGCCGGCCGAGCACGGTGAACTCGACCGTCAGGACATCGCCGGCGCTCCCCGCCGGATAGTCGCCCGGCGCGCGGTGGACCGAATCGACCCGGCTGTCGGGGAACAGCGCGGTGTAGAAGGTCGCGGCCGCCTCGGCGTCGCGGTCGAACCACAGGAAGGTCTTGATCGCCGTCGCCATGCGCCGTCTCCCCTGACGCCCGACACTAGCGCGGGGTCAGTCGCCGAGCCAGTCCCCCTGCCCGTCGAGCACCCCGCGGGCGAGCGGCACGGTCACCTCGCGGCCCGCGGCAAGCGCGGCGGCGTCGAGCGCGGCGACGGTCGCAGCGACGGCGGCGAAGCTGCGTTCGATCCGAACGACGACATAGGCGACCACCTCCGACGACACGCGGACGCCGCGGTCGGCGAACTGCTTGACGACGAGGCGCGCCAGCAGCGCGTCGTCGGGCGGCCCGATGACCAGCGTCGGCGTCGCGGCGAGGCGCGAAGCGAGGTCGGGCAAAGTCACCCACGCGCGCGGCCACGTCCGCACGGTGAACAGCACCGGCGCGGCGATGGTGGCGGCGTTCCACGCGTGGAACAGCGCCTCCTGCGGTGGACCACGGTCGGCATCGTCGATCAGCGTCGCCCCGTGGCGCGCCGCGAACAGCGTGCCGAGGTGGGTCTTGCCCGATCCCGCCGGCCCGACGAGCAGTGTCCGCGCCGGCGGCGACGCGTCGAGCCAGCGCACCGCGTCGGCGTTGGCCGCGGCATCGACGAAATCGGCGACGCCGGTCGCGGGGAGGTAGGCGAGCGGCAGCGGGAGCTGAGTCATCCGGTCGGCACCGGCGCGGGGTCGCGGCTACCGCGGCGCGAGCGGATCGCGCGCCGCGGGCGGGAGCAGGTCGCGCGGCTTCGTACCGGACGTCG
>CAHJWT010000165.1 GCA_903643075.1 Sphingomonadaceae bacterium
GCGGGCTCGCGGCGAAACCGCGGCGCGAGCCAGCGATACAGGCTATGGAGGAGCAGACCGACTAGGATCGCCAGCCCGCCCCAGAACGCAAATTTGACGACCGGCCCCAGCGCGGCGAACTGGTCGGTGTGGCGATGCAGCCAGTCGGCGAGCGCCTTCGCCCACGCCGGTGGCTGGGGTGCGCGGTACGGCGGCAGCGCGAACTGGGTCGACCCGTCGGCGAGGAGCTGCCGGTACGCCGCGGCGACGCCGTCACCCTCAGCCGTCGTCGTCGCTTGTGCCCCCATGCGATCCCCGTCCGCCCGACGCTTGGTTTCGCAGCCTCACCCTGGCCACGCAAGGGGCGATCCGGCAGCAGCGCGCGACGCCGCACCCCGTTCCGCCGCCGCTGGACTTCGCCGCCGATCCCGCTGAAGCTGACCGCAACGCAACCGGGGGAATCGATCATGGCTACGCAGGCTTACGCCGTCGAAAGGATTGATATCGGCCGCATCCTCAGCCGCACCTTAGGGGCGATCGGGCGAAACCCGCTTCTCTACTCCGGCATCGCCATCGCCTGCCTGTTCCTTCCCAGCCTCGTGTTTCGCTTCGCGGTCATTCCGACCACCGCTCCCGGCGCGGTCGTCGCCCCATTGACGCTGCTGCCGTATACGATCGCGGGTGGCCTGTTTAGCGTAATCCTCAACGTCATCGCGCAGGCGATGCTGACGCACGCCACGGTCACCGACCTCAGCGGCAGCCGCCCGACCTTCGGCGACTGCCTGAAGACCGCGATGCCACTTATCCTGCCGCTGGTAGGCGTCGGGCTGCTCGTCTATTTCGGCATTGTTCTCGGCATGGTCCTGCTGATCGTCCCCGGCGTCATCTTCGCGCTGATGTGGTCGGTGTCGGTCCCCGCGCTCGTTGAGGAACGCCGCGGCGTCCTCGCGAGCATGGCCCGCAGCCGCGCGCTTACCAAGGGCTCGCGCTGGCGGCTGTTCGGCCTGTTCCTAGTCGCCGGCATCATCTTGTTCGTCCCGCCCGCGCTCATCGCCGGCTTCGCGACGCGGCTCCAGGGCGGTACGATCCCCTCGCTGCTCAGTCCCGCGGCGCTGCTCGGCGGCGCCGTCAGCAGCCTCGCGGCAATGCTTCTCGCGACGATCGTCGCGGCTACTTATGTCGAGTTGCGGACGGTCAAGGAAGGCGCAACAGTCCAAAGCCTAGCCTCGATTTTTGATTGATCTACGATGATAATAATTATCGAAATCGGTTGCATAAAATATGACCCCAAATTCCGCCACTAGGAAGAGCTCCCGCGATACTTAAAACCGGACGTCGGTTCAGCATCTAATCTCGAAGTATGAGCTCCCTCCCCGCGTCCTCGTTGTCGCGGGATAGAACCGGTCGGAGTTGACGCCCCTCGCTCCCACGCTTCCGATAGCAGCTTCTAGCATCAGGTATGCCGATGTGCTTCGATACAGGAAGGGGGGTTCAAATGCGCTTGATGGTGGCAGCGGCGGCGCTGGTCGCGGGTTCGGCGCAGGCGGACATCGTGCGGCTCCAAGTCAGAGCAGCATGACTGGGCGGGAGCACAGACGTTCGGCGCGGGCGCTTACGAGTACATCGCTGGACGGCCTGGTACGAGCTCGATCCGACGTCGCCTGCCGCCCGCGATATAGCCGACGTCGCGCTCGCGCCGCGCGATGCGCGCGGCCGGGTAGAGTATCACAGACCTTTCCTGATCATCCGGCCGAAGGATGGCGCGCGCAAACGGGACCGCGATCGTCGAGGTGCCGAACCGCGGCAGCGATCAGAGCAATCGCCTGCTGTTCTTTGCCGACGGCTTCAACATTGTCGCGCCGGTCAAGACGATCGAGGTGGCTCATGGTCCTCTGTTCGACCGGGGCTACACCTTCGCCTGGGCAGGATGGCAGGCGGACCTCAAGCCGGACGAGTTCGGGCTGACGGTGCCGCGCGCTCATGTCCACGGCACGGGACGCGCGAACGCCTACCTCAACGTCGACGGCAACCCCCGCTGACAGCGGCTCGGCAGCCTCGGGCGGCACGTGCGCCGCGGACGCGAACGACGCGACGGCCGTGCTGCGCATCCAGCGGCGCTTCGACGATCCGGGCGTGATCGTCCCGCGCGCGGCCTGGCGCTTTGCGAAGCAAGGCAAGGATGGGGTAGTGGCGACTGATCCCTGCGCCTTCCTGCTCGACAAGCCGGTGAACGGCCCGGCGGCAGTGAAGACCGAACCCGGGGAGTGTCATGTCCCTCGACGCGGTCGTTGCCGATCAGAGGGATCAGTTCGCGATCGGCGAACTGGGGCCGCGCTCGCCGGGGCGATTTTGGCGTGGTCGACTGCCGGGCTGGTTGTCGCCGGCACCGCGGGGTCGCCCTTTGCCGCCCGTACCGCGCGCCGCGCCGTCATCAACTCGCCGACCAGCCGCTCGCGTTCCTCGGGGCCAGCCGTGGGTCGTTCGTCCGCCACCCGCGGCCGCGTACGATGAGGTGCGGCTGTCGGCGGTGACGGCATGGGGTCGTACCCACCCGGGGGCAGCGGCACCGTCGCGCTTCGGCGATGGCGGCGGTGCGGTCTCCGCGTCGGCCGTGGCCTCTTGCGCGACCGCCCCTCGGTCGGCGTCCCCCTTTCCCGCAACGGCGAAGATCGGCGCGGCGACAGCCGGGGCGAGCCTACAGGATGAACTTCGACAGGTCGGTGTCGCGGGCGATGTCGCCCAGCTCGCGCTCGACGTAGGCCGCGTCGATCGTCACCGTCTCGCCGCCGCGCTCGCTCGCGTCGAAGCTGAGGCCCTCGAGCAGCTTCTCGCAGATCGTCTGGAGCCGCCGCGCGCCGATGTTCTCGACCGCGTCGTTGACCTGCGCCGCGGTCGCCGCGATCGCCTCGACGCCGTCGGGCGTAAAGGCGAGCGCGACGCCCTCGGTCGCGAGCAGCGCGGTGTACTGCCGGATCAGCGACGCGTCGGTCTCGGTTAGGATGCGGACGAAGTCGGCCTTGGTCAGCCCCTTCAGCTCGACGCGGATCGGCAGCCGGCCCTGGAGCTCGGGAAGCAGGTCCGACGGCTTCGACACGTGGAACGCGCCCGAGGCGATGAACAGGATGTGGTCGGTCTTGACCGGGCCGTACTTGGTCGCGACCGTCGTCCCCTCGATCAGCGGCAGCAGGTCGCGCTGGACACCTTCACGCGACACCGAGCCGCCGCGGACGTCGCTGACCGCGATCTTGTCGATCTCGTCGAGGAAGACGATCCCGTTCTGCTCGGCTGAACGCACCGCGTCGCGGTTGATGTCGTCGCTGTCGAGGCGCTTGTCGCTCTCCTCGGCGACGAGCACGTCCCAGGCCGCGTCGACGCTCATCTTGCGCCGCTTGGTCTTGCCCATCGCCTTGCCGAGCATGTCGCCGAGGTTGATCATGCCGACCTGCCCCGGCTGCATGCCCGGCAACTCGAAGCTCGGGCCGCCGGTATCGGCGACCTCGATCTCGATCTCGCGGCCCTTGAGGTGGCCGTCGCGGAAACGCTGGCGGAAGGCGGCGCGCGTCGCCTCGCTCGCGTCCTTGCCGACGAGCACGTCGAGGAGACGCGCCTCGGCCGCCTCCTCGGCCTTGTCCTTGACCCCGGCGCGCTTCGTCTCGCGGATCAGGCGGATCGACTCCTCGACGAGGTCGCGGACGATCGAGTCGACGTCGCGGCCGACGTAGCCGACCTCGGTGAACTTGGTCGCCTCGATCTTGAGGAACGGGGCCTCGGCGAGCTTCGCCAGCCGGCGGCTGATCTCGGTCTTGCCGCACCCGGTCGGGCCGATCATCAGGATGTTCTTCGGGGACACCTCGTCACGCAGGTCGTCGCCAAGGCGCTGCCGCCGCCAGCGATTGCGGAGCGCGACGGCAACCGCGCGCTTGGCGTCGGTCTGGCCGACAATGAAACGGTCGAGCGCGGCGACGACGTTGGCCGGCGTCAAGGCGTCGAAGGAAGAGGCCCCCTCCGTCGCGCTACGCGCGCCACCTCCCCCCAAGGGGGAGGAGCTGGCTGCCGTGAACTCCTCCCCCGCGGGGGGAGGTGGCGGCGAAGCCGACGGAGGGGGCCCGAAGGCAGCGGACAGGGTGCTGGCGTCGGTCATCCAATGGTTTCCACGGTAAGGTTGGTGTTGGTGTAGACGCAGATATCGGCGGCGACCTGCATCGCGCGGCGGGCGACCGCCTCGGCGTCAAGCGGCTGGTCGACCAGCGCCCGCGCGGCGGCGAGCGCGTAGTTACCGCCCGAGCCGATCGCGGCGACGCCGTCGTTGGGTTCGAGGACGTCGCCGGTCCCGGTCAGGATCAGGGTGACGTCCTTGTCGGCGACGATCATCATCGCCTCCAGCCGGCGGAGGTAGCGGTCGGTCCGCCAGTCCTTGGCCAGCTCGACCGCGGCGCGGGTCAACTGGCCGGGGTAGCGGTCGAGCTTCGCCTCGAGCCGCTCGAACAGGGTGAAGGCGTCGGCGGTCGCGCCGGCGAACCCGGCGACGACGTGGCCGCCCTCGCCGAGCCGGCGGACCTTCTTGGCGTTGGCCTTCATCACCGTCTGGCCCATCGTCACCTGGCCGTCGCCGGCGACCACGACGCGGCCGTCCTTGCGCACCGACACGATCGTCGTGCCGTGCCAGTCGGGAAAATCACTCATCAGGGGTCTGTGCTTTCACTGGAACGGGGTTGCTTGTCCCCAATGTAGGAACCGCATCGGCCGCGTGAAGGGCAGTGAAAATCGCCGCGAGCGCGTCTTCCGGAATCATCAGAGAAGCGCTACATTAATGCCCTAACGCCACAGGAGACATTGCCATACCCCCGCCCCCGCGCCGCATGCAGAACACCCCCGCGCCGATGAACGGTCCGCGCTTCGACGAATTCATCACCGTGCCCAAGGTCCGCGTGATCGACCAGGACGGCGAGAACCTCGGCGTCCTCTACACCAAGGAAGCGATCGCGACCGCGCACGAGATCGGCATGAACCTCGTCGAGGTCTCGCCCGGGGCCGATCCGCCGGTGTGCAAGATCCTCGACGTCGGCAAGTTCAAGTACGAGGCGCAGAAGAAGGCGGCGGCGGCGCGCAAGAACCAGAAGACGCAGGAGATCAAGGAGATCAAGATGCGTCCCAATATCGACGACCACGACTACGATACCAAGATGAAGGCGGTCCAGCGCTTCATCGAGGAGGGCGACAAGGTCAAGCTGACGCTCCGCTTCCGCGGCCGCGAGCTCAGCCACGGCGAGCTTGGTCTTGCCCTGCTCGAGCGCGTCCGCGACGACGCGATCGACTATGCCAAGGTCGAGCAGCTGCCGAAGATGGAAGGCCGCCAGATGCTGATGGTCATTGCGCCGCGCTAGGCGACTGACCCGCGGGGCGGTGCTCGCCGTGCTGGCGCTCGCCGCGACCGCGTGCGACGCCGACCCGCC
>CAHJWT010000166.1 GCA_903643075.1 Sphingomonadaceae bacterium
CGCCGCGGCGGGCAGCGGCGTGGCGGCGCTCGTCGCCGGCGGCGTCCTGCTCGCGGGCTTCGTCGCGGTCGAGTGGCGCAAGGGCGACCGCGCGATGATGCCGGTCAGCCTGTTCACCTCGCGGAGCTTCGTCGGGCTGACCCTGCTCACCCTGATGCTGTACGGTGCGCTGGGCGGCCTGTTGCTGCTCCTGCCGTACTTGCTCATCCGCGCCGGCGGCTATTCGGCGTTCGCGGCGGGGGCGGCGCTGCTGCCGCTGCCGGCGGTGATCGGTCTCGCCTCGCGGATCATGGGCCGCATCGCGGCGACGATCGGCCCCCGGCTGCCGCTGACGATCGGTCCGCTCGTCGTCGCCGGCGGGTTCGTCCTGGCGGCGCGGCTCGACGTCGGCGGCTCGTACTGGACGGGCATCTTCCCGACCCTGCTCGTCATCTCGCTCGGCATGGCGGGCGCGGTCGCGCCGCTGACGACGGCGGTGCTGTCGTCGGTCGATGCGAAGCACACCGGCACCGCGTCAGGGTTCAACAGCGCGGTCGCGCGGAGCGGCGGGATGATCGCGACGGCGCTGCTCGGGGCCGCTCTCGCGGCGCAGGGCGACGGCCTCGTCGCGGCGTTCCACGCGGCGGCGTGGGTCGCGGCGGCGCTGGCGGCGGCGTCGGGGGTGGCGGCGCTGGTCCTCGTCGCGCCGCAGAAGCGTCAGAACGCCGGGTCGTGAGCCGGCGAATGGATGCCGCACTCGGTCTTGTCCCACCCGCGCCACCGGCCCGAGCGCGGGTCTTCGCCGGGAGCGACGGCGGTGGTGCACGGGACGCAGCCAACCGAGGCATAGCCCTGCGCGACGAGCGGATGGCGCGGCAGGTCGTACGCCGCGAAATAGGCGTCGAGGCGGGCGCGGTCCCAGTCGGCGAGCGGGTTGATCTTGAGCTTGCCCTCGTCGATCTCGAAGGTCGGCAGCCGGCTGCGGGTCTTCGCCTGGAAGCCCTTGCGCCCCGACAGCCACGCGTCAAACGGGGCGAGCGCCCGGCGCAGCGGCTCGACCTTCCTCAGGTCGCAGCAGCCGTCGGGGTCGAAACTCCAGCGGAGGCTGGTTGCGTCCTTCGCCGCCAGCCGGAACGGGTCGGGGCGGTGGACCCGCAAGTTCGTCAGGCCGAGGCGCTCGGCGAGCTCGTCGCGGTAGGCGAGCGTCTCGCCGAACATCTTCTGGGTGTTGACGAAGATCACCGGCACGCTCTTGTCGACCTGCGCGACGAGGTGGAGGAGGACCGCCGACTCGGCCCCGAACGACGACACCGCCGCGACCCGGCCGTCGAGCTCGCCGAGCATGGCGGCGACCATCGCCGCGGTGTCGGCCCCGGCGAAGCGCGCGTTGAGCGCGTCCGCCTCGCCCTGGACGAAGGCGGGGGCGACGTCGATGACATCGGGAACCCGCGCACGCGCCGCCTCAGCCATGCCGCAGCGCCCACACCGGCGTCCGTCCGTCGGCGGCCGGCTGGTAGACGAAGGGGAAGCGCGCGAGCGCGGCGTCGACCGCCGCCCGGTCGAGCGGCGTGGCCGGCGCGAGGCTGTCGAAGCCGACGCGGCGCATGAAGACGACCTGGTCGAGGAGGACGTCGCCCGCCGCGCGCAGCTCGCCGGCATAGCCCGCGGCACGCAGGATCGCCGCCGCCGAATAACCGCGGCCGTCGCGGTATTTCGGGAAGGCGACCTCGATCAGGCGCAGCCCGGCGAGGTGGGGCAGCAGCGCGCGCGCGTCGTCGCCGGGGTCGAGCCGGACGGCGGCGGTGTTCGACGCCGACGTGAACTCGACCAGCGGCACGACCGGTCCGTCGTAGAGCGGCTGCGCGCGGAAGCTGAGCACGGCGGCGGCCGCGGTCTCGGGCGGCGACGGCGCGCCGGCGACCGCGGCCTGATCTTGCACCTCAGCCATAGACCGCGGCCTTGAACGGGGCATCGCCGACGCGGCGGTAGGTGTCGAGGAAGCGCTCGTCAGGACCGGTGCGCACTGTCCGGTACGCCTCGATCACCTTCTCGACGGCGTCGACGACGCCGGCTTCGGAGAAGCCCGGGCCCAGGATCTTGGCGAGGCTCGCATCCTCCGCGCCCGATCCGCCGAGGCTGAGCTGGTACGCCTCCTCGCCCTTCCGGTCGACGCCGAGGATGCCGATGTGGCCGGCGTGGTGGTGGCCGCAGGCGTTGATGCACCCCGACACCTTGATCTTCAGCTCGCCGATGTCGTGCTGGCGGTCGAGACTGGCGAAGCGCTCGGCGATCTGCTGCGCGACCGGGATCGACCGCGCGTTGGCCAGCGCGCAATAGTCGAGGCCCGGGCAGGCGATGATGTCGGTGACGAGGTCGAGGTTCGGCGTCGCGAGGTCCGCTTCGGCAAGTGCCGCCCACAACGAGTAGAGGTCGGCCTTGCGGACATGCGCGAGGACCAGGTTCTGGCTGTGCGTGACGCGGATCTCACCAAAGGCATAACGGTCGGCGAGGTCGGCGATCAGGTCCATCTGCTCGGCGGTGGCGTCGCCGGGAATGCCGCCGACCGGCTTCAGGCTGATCGTCGCGATCGCGTAGCCCGGCTGCTTGTGCGGGTGGACGTTCTGGTCGAGCCACAGCGCGAAATCGGGATCGCCGCGGTCGATGCCGTCGCTCGCCGCGAGGTCGTAGTCGGGCTCGGCAAACTGCGCCCGGATGCGGTCGTATTCGGCCGCCGGCGCGTCGAGGCCGAGCGGCTCCATCTCGGCCCACTCGGCTTCGACCTGCCGGGTGAACTCGACCGCGCCGAGCTCGTGGACGAGGATCTTGATCCGCGCCTTGTAGATGTTGTCGCGCCGCCCGTAGCGGTTGTAGACGCGCAGGATCGCCTCGCAGTAGCTGAGGTACTGGCCGACGGGGATGAAGTCGCGAACGACGTGGCCGATCATCGGCGTCCGCCCCATGCCGCCGCCGACGTACACCCGGAAGCCGAGGTTGCCGCCGGGGCCGCGCACCAGCTGTAGCCCGATGTCGTGGAGCTGGATTGCGGCGCGGTCGGTGTCGCTCGCGATGACGGCGATCTTGAACTTGCGCGGCAGGTAGCTGAACTCGGGGTGGAAGCTCGACCACTGGCGGAGCAGCTCGGCATACGGGCGCGGGTCGGCGACCTCGTCGGCGGCGGCCCCGGCGAACTGGTCGCTGCTGATGTTGCGGATGCAATTCCCGCTGGTCTGGATCGCGTGCATCTCGGCGGTGGCGAGGTCGGCCATCAGGTCGGGGGCCTCGGCGAGCTTGATCCAGTTGTACTGGATGTTCTGCCGCGTGGTGAAATGGCCGTAGCCGCGGTCGTAGCGCCGCGCGACGTAGGCCAGCATCCGCATCTGCTTGGCCGACAGCGTGCCGTAGGGGATGGCGATGCGGAGCATATAGGCGTGGAGCTGGAGGTAGAGGCCGTTCATCAGCCGCAGCGGCTTGAACTGGTCTTCGGTGATCTCGTTCGCCAGCCGCCGCGCGACCTGATCGCGGAACTCGTCGACCCGCGCATCGACGATCGCCTGGTCGTACGCGTCGTAACTATACATCGGCCTGAACCCCGAGATCGCGGCGGACGCTTGGCCCCGCCCCGCGGACGCGCTCGCGCATGGTGCGGGGGCGCGGCCCGTCGGCGGTTGGCGCGGCATCGACCAGCGCAGCGTCGTTGATCCGCTCGGCGGCGAGCGTCGCGGCGAGCAGCGCCTCGCCGTCGGCCCCGACATCGGCAGCGTCGTGCAGGTGGCGGCTCCAGCCGGTGCCATCCCACCAGACGACGTCGCCGGTCTCGAGGACATTGCCCGTCAACAGGCGCATGTCAGTTCCCTGACCGCCGCATCGGTCGTCCCGAGCCGGGCCACCTCGCCGATGACAAGGAGCGCCGGCGAGACCACGCCGTGTTGCTCGACCGCACCGCCGAGGTCGGCGAGGAGCGTCCGCACCACGCGCGCGCCCGGTAGCGTCCCGCGTTCGAGAACGGCACACGCGGTGTCGGGGGCCAGCCCGTCGGCGATCAGCTTGTCGGCGATGCCCGCGGCATTGGTCACGCCCATGTAGACGACGAGCGTCCGGCCCTTGCCGGCGAGGCCGCTCCAGTCCTGCTCGCCGAGCGCCTGGCAAGTGCCGGCGACGAAGCTGACGGTCGAGGCGTGGGCGCGGTGGGTCAGCGGCATTAGCGCTTCGGCTGCCGCGCCGAGTGCCGCCGACACGCCGGGGACGACCTCGACCGGAACGCCCGCCGCGACGCACGCCGCGACCTCCTCGCCGCCGCGGCCGAAGACGAAAGGATCGCCGCCCTTCAGCCGAACGACGGTTTCGCCGCGGCGCGCCTCGGCGACGAGGAGCGCGTTGATCGCGGCCTGCGGCAGGCTGTGGCGGGCGCGACGCTTGCTGACGTCGACGCGGCGGGCAGCGGGGGCAAAGTCGAGCACCGCCGGGTCGATCAGGCCATCGTGAACGACGACCGTCGCGCCGGCCAGCGTACGGACGGCGCGCACGGTCAGCAGGTCGGGCGCGCCGGGACCGGCGCCGACGAGGACGACCCGGCCGATTTCTGCGGCAAGCGGTTGCATCACGGGCAGATGGGTTGTGCGACGCGGCAAGGAAAGCAAGGCTTTCTTCATCCAGGCGAAGGTGGGTTTCCCGAGCGATCCGCTAGGATTAGCTGAGTTCGCCGAAATCTAGCGCGGCGAGCAGCGCGACGCGCGCCGATCGGCACGCCGCCCACAGGCTCGGCCGGGCGAGGTCGTCGAGAGCGATCTCCACGGGCCACCACGCCGCGACCACAGCCGCGAGCGCGTCGAGCTTGCCCTCGTCGACGAGGAAGCGCGGGTCGACCGTCGCGGGATCGGCGACGACGCGGAGGCGCAGGCACGCCGGACCGCCGCCGTTCCGCATCGACTCGCGCACCTCGACATAGCGGACGCTGCGGATCGGGCCGTTGCCCGTGACCAGCTGGTCAAGGTACGCGGCGACGCGGGGGTTGGCCTGCGCCTCGGTCGGCGCGATCAACGTCATCGCGTCGTCGGCCAGCGTGACCAGTTGCGAGTTGAACAGGTACGACGTGATCGCGTCGTCGAGGCCGATGGCGCTGGCAGGCACGGTGACGACCTCGGCCCACGACGCGACGCGGGCAAGGGCGGCGGCGAACGCCTCCGGGTCGGCGAACGCCGCCTCGTGGGCGAAAAGCACGCCCTCGTTGGCGACCGCGACGACGTCGTTGTGGAATGCGCCGGCCGCGATCGCGCCGGTCGCCTGCTCGACGAATAGGGTGCGCGCGGGATCGAGGCGGTGCCGCCGCGCGACCGCCTCGCTCGCCGACCGGCTCTGCCGCGCCGGGAAGCCGCCGCCGTCGACGCCGTAGACGAAGATCTCGACCCCCGACGCGCCGTGGCGCGGCGCGAGGCGCAT
>CAHJWT010000167.1 GCA_903643075.1 Sphingomonadaceae bacterium
CACCGCCGCGTCGCCGCCGTCGCGCCCGCCGATGCGGTCGAGGCCGCCGGGCCGCGACGCGGGCAGCGCGACCTGTTCGTAGCCGGGGACGAGGCCGCGGCGTTCGGGCTCGATCCAGATCTGGAGAAAGTGGACCGCGTCGGCCGCGCTCGGGTTCATCTCGGCATGACGGACGCCGGTGCCGGCGGTCATCCGCTGGAGCTCGCCCGGCCGGACGACCGCGCCATTGCCGAGGCTGTCGCGATGGGCCAGCGCGCCGTCGATCACGTACGACAGTATCTCCATGTCGGCATGGCCGTGCGTGCTGAAGCCCGCGCCCGGCGCGACGCGGTCCTCGTTGATCACGCGGAGCGGGCCGAAGCCCATCTGCGCCGGGTCGCGATAGTCGCCGAAGCTGAAACTGTGCCGGCTGTCGAGCCAGTCGGTGCGGGTCGGGCCGCGAGCGGCGGCCGGGCGGAGCGTGATCATCCGGGGGTCTCCTGTCTTTGTCGTAATGTAGGATGTCGGCGCGGCCCCGCATCATGCTGTCGTCAAAGCGTCACAGACTAGATGTAGTAGCCAACATAGATTTAGTTTACCGGAGCGGCGCGATGGCGAGCCTCCCCCTCACCGCTTACGTCCCCCCCGCGCCGCGCAGCTTTCCTTCCGTCGCCGCCGCCCGCGCGGCGCTGCCGCCGGGCGGCTGGGCCAACGACGACGACGACGGCGGGCCGCGGAGAAAGCTGCGTTTCCGCACCGTGTGGATCTCCGACACCCATCTCGGCACGTCGGGTTGCAACGCCGACCTGCTCCTCGATTTCCTCAAGTCGATCCAGCCCGAGACGCTGTATCTCGTCGGCGACATCATCGACGGCTGGCGGCTGAAGCGCGGCTGGTATTGGCCGCCGCGGCACAACGACATCGTCCGCCGCGTCCTTAAGCTCGCCAACAAGGGGACGCGCGTCGTCTACGTCCCGGGCAACCACGACGAGGCGCTGCGCGACTATGCCGGCCTGAGCTTCGGCGGGGTCGACGTCGCCGGCGAGTGCATCCACACGACCGCCGACGGCCGCCGCCTGCTCGTGCTCCACGGCGACCAGTTCGACGGCGTCGTCCTCTACGCGCGCTGGCTCGCCTTCCTCGGCGACTATGCCTATGCCGCGCTGCTCCGGCTCAACATCGGCTTCAACCGCGTCCGCCGCGCGTTGCGCCTGCCGTACTGGTCGCTGTCGGCGCACCTCAAGAAGCGCGTCAAGAACGCCGTCGCCTTCATCTCGCGTTTCGAGGAGGCGGTCGCCCACGCCGCCGCCGACCGCGGCGTCGACGGCGTCGTCTGCGGTCACATCCATTCGGCCGAGATCCGCCGCTTCGGCGACGTCACCTACTACAACGACGGCGACTGGGTCGAAAGCTGCACCGCGCTCGTCGAGCACGCCGACGGTCGGATCGAGATCGTCGACTGGGCGAAGCGCGTCGCCGCGCGCGCCGCCGCCGCCGAACCGGAACGCGAGCTCGCCTGACCGCGCGCTACTTCGGCATCCCGCCGAGACCGCTCGCTGTACGCAGCGCGCCACCGTCGAGGCGGTAGCCGTCGAGGAACACCGTGTCGACGTGGCGGAGGCTGGCGAGGCTCGCCGAGACGTCGCCGTCGACGAGGATGATGTCGGCGGTCTTGCCCGGCGCGATCGATCCGGTGTGGTCGTCCATGCCGGTCATCCGCGCCGGCACGATCGTCGCCGTCTGGAGCGCCTCGGCGTTCGTCAGGCCGGCCTGCTGATAGAGCTCGAGTTCGCGGACCAGCTCGAGGCCATAGCCGTCGGTACCGGCGACGATCGGCACGCCCGCCGCATGGAGCCGGCCGACCAGCCCGACCATCTTGACGAAGCTGGCGCGGAAGTCGTCGCGGGTCAGCCCGCCGAACAGCGGATAGCCGGCGATCTTCCACCCGCGCGCCACCGACGGCGGGGCTATGTCGGCGAAGGGCGCGTACTCGGGACTGATCGCGCTGCCGTCCGAGGTCATCAGCGGCTCCCACACGGTCAGCGTCGGGTCGATGATCGTGCGGCGCTGGGCGAGCTCGGCGTAGAACGCGGTCATCGCCGGCGAATCGAGGTCGACGTCCTTGCCGTACTTCGCCGGCCCTTCGAGCCGCGCGGCGGTGTTCGACTTGTCGACGACCTCCTGCGGCATCGCCTGCATCATGATGAAGTTGATGTGGGTGACCTCGTCGTAGCCGGCGCGGACGGCGTCGAGCGGGCGCATCCCGGCGGGCACATGGCCATGGACGTGGAGCCCGAGCCGGTGCGCCTCGGCGGCGGCGGGCGCGATCCACGCCGGCGTCATCGAGGTGTAGAACTTCGCGCCCCACAGCCCGGCCGCCTTGATCTGGTCGACCGCGGCGACCGCTTCGGCCGCCGAGGTCACGGTCAGCGCACCCTGCGCCGCGAGCGGGTCCTTGCGGTCGATGATCACCGAGATCTTGCCGTCGGGCGCGAGCAGGTCGCCGGCGGCACGGCGCTTGTAGATGCTCTGTGCATCTACGATGAGCGACCCCGGGCTGCGGTAGTTGGTCATGCCCGTGGCGACGTTCTGGAGGAGGTTCCAGTCGTCGCCGACGTGCTGGTGCGAATCCCACAGCCCGGGGAGGATGGTCTTGCCGCGGCCGTCGATCACCGTCGCCCCGGCCGGAGCCTTGACCGATCCGCCCGCGCCGACCGCGGCGACCTTGCCGCCCTCGATCAGCACCGCGCGGTCGGGCAGGTAGCGGCCGGCGACTGCGTCGAACAGCAGGGCGTGGTCGACCAGCGTCGGCGTCCGGTTGGCGGGGGCGAGGAAGCGGTGGGCGACGTCCTTGACCATCGCCGCGGTCGCCGCGTCCTGGAGATCCTTGAGCTTGGGCCCGTTCGCCTCGTAGCCGGCGGGAAGTAGGGAGACCTCGCCGGCGTTGCCGAAGAAGTGGTTGTCGGCGTCGAGCCAGACCGGCGACGGCGCGAAGCCGTAGCCGCTGATGTAGGCGAGCTTGACCGTCTTCCGGCCCTGCGCCCCGTCGACCTCGGCCGGCCGGCCGATGGCGATGCGGGCGTGGCCGGTCGGCAGGAGGTCGAGCCCGCGGTCGCCGGCGGCGACCAGCGCATCGATGTCGATCTCGCTCGCCAGCCACGGGCCGCCGTAGGTGTTGTAGCGCTTGCCGGCGAACGGGGCCGAGCCGGCGTCGACCATCGTCTTCCACGTCGCGACGCCGCCGGCGTCGACACCGAAGTCCTCGGTCGCGTCGCCCTGGTCGGTGAAGCCGCGGATGGCGATCGCCGTCGGCCGCCGGTCGGGGCCGAGCGTCACGACCTCGTCGTCCTCGGTGATCCAGCCGCGCAGCGACATCGACATGCGGTAGGCGACCCGACCGTCGCCCTGCCGCCACGACCAGATGTCGCCGTGCTTCCCCGCGATCGAGCTGATCGTGTAGTGGCGCGCGCCCGCCGGCGGGGTCAGCAGCTGCTCCTTGGGCGTCGGTGCGGCGGCGGCGGCGGTGGCGACGAGCAGCGAGGCGAGCAGGATGCGGAGCACGACGATATTCCCCGGACAGTGGCGCTTCGACAGTGGCAAGCGGCGACGAGCGATGCAACGGCCGTGTAACGCGGGCCGGCATTGTTGGATTTGAGCGGCCGGCGACCGGCGATCTGCTCCCCCTCCTCGGTGTCAACTTCGCTTGGTTGTTCATCTTCGGTCCGCCTTGGTTTCCCCGGTCGCCGCGGGCGGCTACACGGCGGCGATGCCGCCGCCGCCCGCCCGCCGATGCGCCTGACCCTCGTCTCGGACGCGTGGACGCCGCAGGTCAACGGCGTCGTCCGGACGCTGACGACGACGGTCGACCACCTCCGCCGGCGGGGCCACGCCGTGCAGACGATCACCCCCGACCGCTTCGCGTCGCTGCCGTGCCCGACCTATCCCGAGATCCGCCTCGCGCTGACGACGCCGTATCGCGTCGGCGGGCTGATCGCCGGCTTCCGCCCCGACGCGGTCCACATCGCGACCGAGGGCCCGCTCGGCTGGCTCGCGCGCGGCTGGTGCATCAAGCGCGGGGTGCCGTTCACCACCTCGTTCCATACCCGCTTCCCCGACTATGTCGCGGCGCGGACCGGGCTGTCGCCGGCGTACCTGTGGCGCCTCCTCGCGCGCTTCCACGCGCCGGCGACGGCAATCCTGGTGGCGACGCCGCGGCTGGCGGCCGAGCTTGCCGAGCATGGGCTGACCCAAACCCGGCCGTGGTCGCGCGGGGTCGACCTCGGCCAGTTCCATACCGGCGTCGCGTCGCACCCCGCCTATGCCGGGCTGCCGCGGCCGATCAGCCTCGGCGTCGGGCGGGTTGCGGTCGAGAAGAACATCGCCGCCTTCCTGACGGCCGACGTGCCGGGGACGAAGGTCGTCGTCGGCGACGGCCCGGCGCTCGCCGCGATGAGGGCGCGCTTCCCCCGCGCCGTGTTCCTCGGCAGCCTGACCGGCGCGCCGCTCGCCGCGGCCTATGCGGGAGCCGACGTCTTCGTCTTCCCCAGCCTGACCGACACCTTCGGGCTGGTGATGATCGAGGCGCTGGCGAGCGGGGTGCCGGTCGCCGGCTTCCCGGTCGCCGGACCGCTCGACGTCGTCGGGGCCGACGGGCGCGGGACGGTCGCGGGGTGGAGTGCCCGCATCGGCGCGACCGACACCGACCTCGCCGCCGCGATCCGCACCGCGCTGACCGCCGACCGCGCCCACTGCGCCGCCTATGCCGCGAACTTCCGCTGGGAGGCGTGCGTCGACCAGTTTGTCGCCGCGCTCGCCGCGGTCGCCGAGCCGGAGGGTCTCATCCCCTGACGCAGCCGGCGGTGATCACCCGGTCGCGCCGCGAGCGCGTTCGAAGCGGAGCGATCGCGACCCCTTGTAGACGACGCTGGCGACCTCGCCGAAGCCGCAGCGGCGGGCGACGCGGATCGACGCCGCGTTGGCCGGGTCGATCAGGCAGAAAGTCCGGTCGGCGGCGATGTTGGCGTCGGCCCACGTCAGCGCGGCGCGGACCCCCTCGCTGGCGAAACCGCGGCCGTGCGCGGCGGTGACGAACGACCAGCCGACCTCGGGCAGCGGGGCGAGCGGCGGCGATGTGTCGCGGGCGAACTCCGCGAGGCCGAGCTGGCCGACGTAGGCCCCGCCGTCGATCTCCTCGACCGCCCAGAAGCCGTAGCCGAACCACGCCCAGTTGCCGGTGTAGCGGAGCAGCCGCGCCCACGTCTCCTCGCGGGTGAAAGCGCGGTTGCCGGTGAAGCGGGTGACGCGCGGGTCGGCCCACATCGCCGTCGCCGCGTCGAGGTCGGCGGGCGTGTGCGGACGCAGCCGCAGCCGCGCCGTCTCGACGACGGCGATGGGGACGGCGGCGCGGCCGGGGGG
>CAHJWT010000168.1 GCA_903643075.1 Sphingomonadaceae bacterium
CGCTGCCGCCGCTGCGCAAACTCGGCGGCGGCCTGCCCGGCGCGGTGACGCTGGCGCTGTTCGCGCTGGTCGGCTTCGAGGCGGCGGGGATCGCCGCCGAGCGTGTCCGCGATCCGGCGCGGACGGTGATGCGCGCGACGATGGTCGGGACGGCGGTCACCGGCGCGCTGTACCTCGTCGTCTGCTCGGCGATCGTTCTGATGCTGCCGCCGCAAATGGTCGCCGCCTCGCCGGCCCCGTTCGCGCTGTTCGTCGCGACCTTCTGGGGGCCGCGCGCCGCCGCCGCGGTCGCCGCCTTCGCCGCGATCGCCGCGATCGGGGCCTTGAACGGCTGGGTGCTGATCCAGGGCGAGCTGCCGCTCGGCATGGCGCGCGCCGGGCTGCTGCCGCGGTGGTTCGCGAAGGTGTCGGCGCGCGACGTGCCGGTCCGCGTCCTCGTCCTGTCGTCGGCGCTGGCGAGCGGGCTGGTCCTGGCCAACGCCAGCCGCTCGCTCGGCGGAATCTTCAGCGCGGCGATGCTGCTGTCGACCTGCGCGACGCTGTGGCTGTACGTCGCGATCACCGTCGCGGCGCTGGTCCGGCGGGTGGCGGTCGTCGCGGCGGCGGCGGGGCTGGCCTTCGTTGCGGTCGCCTTCTTGGGCGCCGGGGCCGAGGCGAGCGGCCTCAGCCTAGTTCTGATGCTGACCGCGCTGCCGGTCTACGCGCTACGCGGCGCGGCGCGCGAACAGGCGGCCGAATAAGCTGCGGTCGCGGATGATCTCGTGCGCGGCGTTGTGTCCCGGTGCGCCGGTGACGCCGCCGCCGGGATGGCTCCCCGATCCGCACAGATAGAGGCCAGCGATCGGCGCGCGGTAGTCGCCGTGGCCGAGGACGGGGCGCGCCGCCCACAGCTGGTCGAGGCTCATCCGGCCGTGGAAGATGTCGCCGCCGACGAGGCCGAACTTGCGCTCGAGGTCGAGCGGCGAATGAATCTGGCGGGCGATGATCGACGCCTTGAAGTTCGGCGCGTGCGCGGTGACGGTGTCGACGATATGGTCGGCGGCCGCGTCGCGGACGTCGTCCCACGACCTGGTCGTCCCGTCGAGGGCCGGGGGCAGCACGGGAGCGAACTGCTGGCAGAACAGGCTGGCGATGTGCCGGCCCGGCGGGGCGAGGCTGTCGTCGACGGTGGTCGGCAGCTTCATCTCGACAATCGGTTCGCGCGACCAGCCGAACGCCTTCGCGTCGGTAAACGCGCGGTCCATGTACGCGAGGGTCGGGGCGATGATGATGCCGGCGGTGTGGTGCTCGGTGCGTTCCCTGCCGGGGAGGACGGTGAAGTCGGGCAGCTCGCTCAGCGCGACGTTCATCCGGAAGGTGCCCGACCCCGCCTGATAGCCGTCGATCCGCCGCGCGAACGCCGGCGGCAGGTCGGCGCGGTCGACCAGCGCGCGGAAGAGCAGCGCCGGGCCGACGTTGGCGGCGACGACCGCCGCGGCGATCTCCTCGCCGCTCTCGAGCCGGACGCCGGCGACCTTGCCGCCGTCGACCAGGACCTTCGCCACCGGCGCGTCGAGGCTGATCTCCACCCCCGCCTCGACGCACGCCTCGGCCATGAACTGCGTGATCGCGCCCATGCCGCCGACGCTGTGGCCCCACGCGCCCTTCTTCCCGTTCACCTCGCCGAAGACGTGATGGAGGAGGACGTAGGCGCTCCCCGGCGTATCGGGGCTGGCGTAGTTGCCGACGACCGCGTCGAAGCCGAACGCCGCCCTGACGTAGTCGTTCTCGAACCAGCCGCCGAGAAAGTCGCTCGCCGATTTGACGAACAGGTCCATGACGTCGCGCTGCGCCTCAACGCCCATGCCCGCCACCCGCCGCCCCTGCGCGGCGGCGGCGAGGAGCGCGCGCCAGCCGCCGCCGGCGTTGGGCGGCGTCTTGAGCGACAGGTCGCGGAGCACCTCGGCGACACGCTCGAGCGCTTCCTCGTAGGCGGGGAAGGCGGCGGCGTCCTTGGCCGAGAAGCGCGCGAACTCCGCTTGGGTCCGTGCGGTGCCGCCGCCGAGGGTCAGATAGCCGCCGTCGTGCGGGAAGAAGTTGCTGATCGTCCGCTCGACGATGCGCCAGCCGCGCTCGTGGAGGCGCATGTCGGCGATTACCTTCGGCCGTAACAGGCTGACGGTGTAGCTCGCCGTCGAGTTGCGGAACCCGGGCGCGAACTCCTCGGTCACCGCCGCCCCGCCGACGATATGCCGGCGTTCGAGGACGCGGACCTTCATTCCCGCGCGGGCAAGATAGAAGGCGCAGACGAGCCCGTTGTGGCCGCCGCCGACGATGAGGGCGTCGTAGGCACGGGACGACATGATGGATCTCCAGCCCGCGTCTAGCTATTCCGCATCAATTTTCTCGGTAATTGGTGGGTGAGGCGCACCACCATCCCTGAGCGCCTTCGCTAACTTATTAAAGAGGTTCGGGTGACCTCGTTTACTTGTAGGATCATTAGTTACCGTCGTGTGAAAGCCATGAACGCCCTGAGCCGTGATGCGAATATGGCCGGCTTTTCCATCCCACCATACACCTAGCCGAACATATACGCTGTTACCGGGACCGCTTGTCTCAATGCTCATCTCGCCTCCCGCTTAGATATTTTCTTGCGCTTCTATCACGTGCCGCGGTCGCTCCACCCCGTCGGTGGGGCGTGGGGCAGGCGCGCCTCGGGAACCAGGTTGCGCAGCTTGGCGGCGAAGCTGCGCAGGCAGACCTCGCTCGCGCCGATGGGACCCGCCGTATAGCTTCGGGACGCCATGCCCGCCTGGACGCGCTCGATCAGACACGTGTCCTCGGCGTTGACGACGCGATTGATCCGCCCGTTGGCGTAGCGCACGAGGCGCATCGCGCGCCGGTCGTCGGGGACGGCAAAGGCCATCTCGCGCAGCACGCAGGTGGTCGGGCCGGTCGGCAGCCACTGCATGAAGTCGATCTGGTCGGGGTAGAGGTCGAACGCCATGTTCGGCCACAGCTTGAAATAGAGCCAGCGGCGGCGATACGCCGGCGGCAGATGGTCGGCGATTGGCAGGTGCGCCTGGTAGAAGCGCTCCCACCCGTTCGCCGACGGCCGGTCGACGAGGTCGCCAACCATCCGGTCGATCCACGGCGCGGCTTCGATCGCATACGACTTGCCGAACAGCCGGCTCAGCCCGTCGTGCGCGACCGGGATGTGGAGGTTGTCGGAATAATTGTCGCCGACGTTCTTCCAGTTGACCTGCCGGTGGCGGGCACGGACCGGGCTGATGGTCGCGACATCCTCCAGCCGGTACGGCGCGATCTCGGCGTCGTAGGGTGCCATCATCGCCGCGACCGACGGGCCGCCGCGTTCGAGCCGGACGAAGACGAAGCCGCGCCAGACCTCGACCTCGATCGCCGCGAGGCCGTTGTCGCCGAGCCGCAGCGCCGGATAGTCGGCGCGCATCGGCACCCCGGTTAGCCGCCCGTCGAGGTCGTAGGTCCACGCGTGATAGGGGCAGACCAGTTTCTTCGCCTTGCCCGCCGGCCCCTCGACCAGCCGCATCGCCCGGTGGCGGCAGACGTTGGCGAAGGCGCGGACCTGCCCGTCGTCGCCGCGGACGACGACAACGCTCTCGCCGAGATAGTCGAGGGTGTGGAAGTCGCCGGGCGCGGCGAGGTCGTTCAGGTGGCAGACGATCTGCCACGCCGGGCGGAGGATGCGCGCCTGCTCGACCGCGGCGAACTCGGGGTCGGTGTAGACCCAGCCGGGCAGGCTCCAGTCGGCGTCGGGATCGACCGCGGGAGCGAGCCGCGCGAGGCTCATCGCGACAGGTCGGTGAACACCGACAGGTAATAGTCGATCGCCGGGCCGATGTTGGCGATCGGCTCGCGCTCGTTGAGGCCGTGGCTGAAGTCGTCCGAGCCCTTGATGAAGAACGGACTCGCGCCGTAGCTCGGGACGTGGTGGTAGCGGAACCACATGCTGTCGCTCGCACCCGGCGACTGGGCGGGGAAGACCGGCACGCCGGGGTAGACCTTGGCCAGCCCCTTGGTGACCGCGGCGACGAAGTCCGGGCGGAGCGGCGAGGCGTCGTTCGGGACCGCGCCCTCGGTCACGTCCTTGAACGCGACCGCCGGCTCGGCGGCGACGCGCTGCAGCTCGGCCATTATGTCGGCGGGCTGGTGCCCGGGGAAGATGCGGCAGTTGATGTTGGCGGTGGCGCGCTGGGGCAGGGCGTTGAGCGCGTGGCCGCCGCTGACCATCGTCGCGACGCACGTCGTGCCGATCATCCCGACCAGCTCGTAGTTGGCGGTCAGCGTCGCGATCGCGGCCGGGTCGGCAGGGTTGGCGGCGAAGGCGCGCATCGCCGCCGCGGTCGCCGGGGCCTCGTACTTCGCCGCCTCGGTGAAATAGGCGCGCGTCACCGGGTTGATCTCGGGCGTGAAATGATAGGCCCCGATCCGGCCGAGCGCGCCCGCGAGCTGGACGATGGCGTTGTCGCGGCGCGGGGCCGACGAGTGCCCGCCGGGGTTGGTCACGTTCAGCTCGAAGTCGGCGTAGGTCTTCTCCGCCCCCTGCCACGTCCAGTAGAGCGGCTTGCCCGTCGTCTCGTCGAGGACGCCGCCGCCGCCGTCGATGTTGAGGACCAGCTCGGCGTTGTTCAGCTTCTCGGCGATCAGGCCCGAGGTTTTCATTACCGTTTCCTCGTCGCCTGAGAACTCGATGACGATCGACCGCCGCGGGCGGAAGCCTTCGCGGCGCAGCTCGATCAGCGCGGCGACCGCCGTCGTCCCGTCGAGCTTCATGTCGGTCGCGCCGCGGCCGTAGAGGTAGCCGCCCTCGACCACCGGCGTGAACGGGTCGCGCCGCCAGTCGGCCGGCTTCGCCTCGACGACGTCGATGTGGCCCGAGACGATCAGCGGCTTGAGCTTCGGGTCCGACCCGCGCCACGTCGCGATCAGGTAGGCGGTGTCGTCGACCGGGGTGATCGCCACGTCGGCATCGGTCCAGCCGCCGGCGACGAGCGCCGCCTTGTAGAGCGCGGCGACCTGCGGCGTCGCGTTGCCCGGGCCGCGGACCGAGCGCAGCGCGATCGCCGCCTTGCCGAGGTCGAGCGCCTGGGCCTCAGCCTGCGGATGCGGAGCCGCCGCGACCGGCGCGGCGAGGCCGAGCATCGCCGCCGCCGCCGGGCCGATCGTCCAAGGTCGCATCCGCTTGCTCCGCCCGCTGCCGGGCGACCTTAGCGCGGGATCGGCTCGCCGCACAATTGGCCGGCTGCCGGCGCTTGACACGACGCAGCGCGTTCCCGGATCGTCGCGTGATGGCAAGCGCTATCCTCCCGGCCGCGCCCGACGCGGCGACGCTGCGCGCGCAGGGCGACGCGGCGCACG
>CAHJWT010000169.1 GCA_903643075.1 Sphingomonadaceae bacterium
CCGACGAGCTTCGGCGGCCGGCCGCGCGCGTCGAGCGGCACGTCGACGAGGTACGCCAGCCGCGGCGCGACCTCGCCGGGGGCGGCGATCGCCGCGGCCGTCGCGGCGGTGACCAGCAGTCTGACCGTGCCGGCAGGCACGCCGGGAGTGTCGCGGGCCGCGATCCGCTCGGCCTTGACGACCGTCGCGCGGATGACGACCGGCGCGGCGAGGCTCAGCGTCGCGAGATCGGCGAAGCTCACCGCCGCGGCGGGAGCGGCGAGGGCCAGCGCGGCCGCCAGACCCGCCCGGCGTATCGATCGCAGCATCCTGTCCTCCCACGGCGCACCGTCCGGCCGGTCCGGCCCGGCGCAACCTCTTCCAAAACTTAAACGTCGTGGCGACAAAGCGGGTTGCGGGGCGTGGGTGCCCCGGCTAATGTTCCTTCGTCGGGCCGGGGACGGGCGCAACATAGTGCGTGTCGCCGGGGCGATGAAGGGCCGGTCCGTTTCGCGCCCATATCATTTCGGCGGCGACCGCGCCTGCAGCTGAGGGAGTTTGGCTCAAGTCATGGCTTACGCGGATCAGGGAATGAGCCGGGGGCGCATGATCGCGCTCGGCGTCGCCGTCATCATCCACGTCTTCCTCGGCTATGCGTTGATCACCGGGCTCGCGTTGAAGGCGATCAAGCACATCGTCGACCCGATCAAGTCGGTCAACATCAAGGACGAGGCTCCGCCGCCCGACGAGCCGCCGCCGCCGCCGCCGAAGGACGTCGAGATTCCGCCGTTCGTCCCGCCGCCGGAAGTGACCGTGCAGCAGGATTCGCCGCCGCCGCCGATGTTCACGCAGAGCACGGTGCCCAATCCGCCGCCGCCGCCGCCGCGCCCGACGATCACCGAGGCCCCGCCCGCGCCGCCGGCCCCGACCGGTCCGACCCAGGGGGCGACCGCGATCGGCAGCTCGACCCAGGTGTCGGAAGACGACTATCCGCCGGCCTCGCTCCGCGCCGAGGAGCAGGGACGGACGGTGATCACGGTGTCGATCAACACCCAGGGTCGCGTCGACAGCTGCAGCGTCGCGACATCGAGCGGCTTCCCCAAGCTCGACGAGAAGTCGTGCCAGCTCGCGCAGCGGCGGTTCCGCTTCAAACCCGCGCTACAGAACGGGACGCCGGTCGCGTCGACCAAGCAGATGCCGATCAAGTGGCAGATCACGAGCAAGTAGCCAGGCACGCCCGGCCGGCATCCGCCGGGCGGTCGCGTTCGTAACCGGTCCGACACATCAAGCGATAGCAAGGAACATACGCATGGAAACCGTCGCCACCACCAACCCCTACGGCTTGATGCAGGCGCTCCAGCAGGGCGGCATCATCACCCAGGCGATCTTCGGCGTCCTCGTCGTGATGTCGCTCGGGTCGTGGTACATCATCCTGACCAAGTGGTGGGACCAGCGGAAGGTGCTGTCCGACGCCGGCGACCTCGAGAAGAAGTTCTGGGCCGCGCCGAGCCTCAAGGACGGCGCCAACAAGCTCGGCAAGAATTCGGCCTTCCGCCAGATCGTCGACGACGGCCTTCGCGCGTCGGAGCATCACGAGGGCCGGCTAACCGACAAGATCGACCAGCACGAGTGGGTGACGATGGCGCTCAACCGGTCGAACGCGAGTGTCGTGTCGAAGCTTCAGGGCGGCCTCGCCTTCCTCGCCTCGGTCGGGTCGACCGCGCCGTTCGTCGGGCTGATGGGCACCGTCATCGGCATCTATCGCGCGCTGATCAACATCGGCATCGCCGGGCAGGCGTCGATCGACAAGGTCGCTGGCCCGGTCGGCGAGGCGCTGATCATGACCGCGCTCGGTCTGTTCGTCGCCGTCCCCGCGGTGCTCGGCTACAATTACCTGATCCGCCGCAACAAGACCGTCACCGAGAAGCTCGGCGATTTCGCGTCGGACGTCCACGGCTACCTGATGAGCGGCGCGCGCGTCCCGTCGGATCCCGTCGTGACGTCCGCCGCCCGCCCGGTCACGCCGGCGGCGCGGTGATCCGGACGCCCGAGGGAGTCATGCCATGTCGATGAACGTCGGCTCGCCGAGCGAGAGCGGTGAAGAAGCACCGATGACCGAGATCAACACAACGCCGCTGGTCGACGTCATGCTGGTCCTCCTTATCATCTTCCTGATCACCGTTCCCGTCGTCATCCAGACGGTGCCGCTGACGCTGCCCAAGGTCGTCAACCTGCCGACGACGACCAAGCCCGAGAACGTCCTGCTGTCGGTCGATTCGAGCTGCAACACCTATTGGGGACAGCAGAAGGTCAGTTCGAAGCAGGAACTGCTCGACCGCTCGGTCGCCGCGCTCCGCGCCGAGATCGCACGCCAGAAGGCCGAAGGGTCGAAACAGGAGCTGCCCGAGGTTCATATCCGCGGCGATTCCCAGATGGAGTACCGCTGCGTTGGCGGGGTGATCTACACCCTCCAGCGCGCGGGCTTCCAGAAGATCGGCTTCATCTCCGAGCCGCCGGCGGGAACGATCACGACGCGCTGACCCCCGGCGCGGCTCCGGCGGCGACTGTTACGAGGACCAGAATACGATGTCGATGAGTGTAGGCGGCGGCGGCGACGAGGGCTCGCCGATGATGGACATCAACACGACGCCGCTGATCGACGTCATGCTCGTGTTGCTGATCATGTTCATTATCACGATCCCGATCCAGACGCATGCGGTCAAGCTCGACCTGCCGCCGCCCAATCCCAATCCGCAGGACGTCAAGCCCGACTTCAATCAGGTCAACATCGACTTCCTCGGCGCGATCTATTGGAACAACAAGGAAGTCACGTTACCGCAACTGGTTGGCTATATGAAGCAGGCCGAGGCGCTACCGGTCGAACCCGAACTGCGGTTGAAGCCCGATGCGCTCGCCAAGTACGACGTCGTCGATCGAGTGATGGCGGCGGCGCAGCAGTCCGGCGTGAAGAAGATGGGTTTCGTCGGCAACGAGGCCTACGCCAACCAGTGATATGCGGTTAACTGCGCAGTCATATTGGCGCTTCGCAATGCCTATTATGTCCGCTATGGAACGTAAGGCGTGAATTACGCATCATTTTTACGGAGGAACGATTCGATGAAGACCGCCCTGACTATTGCCGCCGTCGCCAGCCTCGCGCTGCTCGGCGCGTGCGGCAAGAAGGACGCCGACAGCACTTCGACGACGACCACGACGACGAGCGATGCCGCCGCGCCCGCCGCGACCGATGGTTCGATGACCGCGACGACGACGACCGACGCCGCCGCCGACGCGATGAAGACCAAGGCCGACGGTGTCGTCGACGCTGCCAAGGCCGACGCCAGCGCGGCCAAGGATGCCGCCGACAAGAAGGCCGACGCGACCGTCGACGCCGCCAAGGACCAGGCGAAGGCGACCAAGGAAGACGCGTCGAAGGCCGCCGATGCCGCCGTCGACAAGGCCAAGGACACCAAGGCCAAGATGGACGACAAGGCCGACGCGATGAAGAAGAACTAAGCTTCGTCACCGTAAATGCGAAACGGGGCCGGGCGGCGACGCCCGGCCCTTTCATTTGGCGGTTATGCCACAGCCTTCCCGGATCGTCGCCGGGCAGCGACGCGTAGCTTCTAGCGACAGGGCGGTCTTTCTGGCACCGACCGCAGCCAGCGTGATCAGCTGAACGGGCCGGCGTCGCCGTCGCTTTCCCATCCAGCCCCATTTCGCCGGGCTCCCTCTCTCCCTTCAAGAAGGAGGAGGTCAGTTCTCAGAGTTGCAGTCCGAACCGCGGCGCGAGCCACGTCATCGCCGCGTAGAGCGCGACCGTTAGCGCACAGCCGAGTCCGAGTGCCGCCCAAAACCCCACGCCGTGTCGAAGCAACGCCGGAATAAGCAGGAACATCGGCAGCGACGGCAGGACATACCAGAAGGTCGCCCCCGCGTGCTCCGCCATGTTCGCAGCGTCGGGTCGGTCGTGCCACAGCCACATCATGCCGAGGACCGATACCAGCGGCAGCGATGCGATCAGCGCGCCGAAGCCCGGATAGCGCCGCGCGACCATCGACGCGGCAGCGATCAGCGCGCCCGAGACCAGTGCCCGGACGGCGAAGTAGAGGGCCGGCGGCGTCACCGGCAGCCTCTCGAAGCGTCCGACCGAGGGCTCAGACGCCGCCCTTGAACGTGTCGCACGCGGCGATCGTCCCGGCCTGCAGCCCCTGCTCGAGCCAGTGGACGCGCTGCGCGCTGCTGCCGTGGGTGAAGCTGTCCGGCGTCACCGTGCCCTGCGCCGCCTGTTGGAGCCGGTCGTCGCCGATCGCCGTCGCCGCCTTGACCGCCTCGTCGACGTCGCCGGGGCCGAGCAGCTGCGGGTTGGCGTGCGCCCAGACGCCGGCGAGGCAGTCGGCCTGGAGCTCGAGGCGAACCGACACCGCGTTCCTCTGGCTGCGGCTGCCGCGGCTCATCGCCTCCTCGGCCTGCCCCGAGATGCCGAGCAGGTTCTGGACGTGGTGGCCGATCTCGTGGGCGATGACATAGGCGTCGGCGAAGTCGCCCGGCGCGCCGAAGCGCTGGCTGAGCTCGTCGAAGAAGCTGGTGTCGAGATAGACCTTGCGATCGGCGGGGCAATAGAACGGCCCGGTCGCCGCCGACGCGCCGCCGCAGCCCGACTGCGTCTCGCGGTGAAACAGGCGCAGCTTGGGGTCGACGTACTGGACGTTCGCCTGCTCGGGGAGGAGCTTGGTCCACGTATCCTCGGTCGAGGCGAGGACCTGGCGGACGAAGCGCTTGCTCGGCGCTTCCTGACCCGGCGCGGCGGCGGCGGGGCCAGCCGCGTCGGGGACGGCGCGGTTCTGCGGCTGCCCGATCTGGACCGCCGGCGCGCCGCCGCCACCGAGCAGCGAACCGAGGTTGCCGAGGCCACCGAAGACGACGACGATCAGCCCGAGGACGACGATGCCGCCGCAGCCGAAGCGGCTGCCGACGAGGCCGAACAGCAGCGGCAGCATCCCGCCGCCGCCACCACCGCCGCCGAAGCCGAACCCGCCGCCGCCCCCGCCGCGGTCCTCCTCAACATTGTCGCTCTCGCGCTCGTCGTCCAGCCGCATGGGGGTCCCCGATCGTCGTTGCGGGAGCATAACGCACGACGCGACGCCGCGCCGCAACCGCCGGGGCCGAAATCGAGATGCGGTGCCGACCGCGCCATTCGCCGCTCGCTCGCGTCGTCGCCGCGCCGTCGTTGAGACGCCGGCGGCGACCACCCGGCGGCGCGTCGGGGTGGCATCCTCGGCGACGAGCCGCTACGCCGGGGGCGATGCTCGCCCGCCGCTTCCTGTGGCTCCCCCCCCCC
>CAHJWT010000170.1 GCA_903643075.1 Sphingomonadaceae bacterium
ACGAGGTGCCCTTGGCCGTGACCTCGCCGGTGACGTCGACCGTGACCTTCATCGTCGGCGAACCGTCGCCGCCGCCGCGGGGCCTGGCGAGGGCGCGAGGCCGAACGGGTCGGGAGCGGCCGGGAACGCCGCCGCCGTCGGGGGACCGAACGCGTTCATCAGCGGGTCGCCACCCGACTGGAACAGCGGCTTCGGCGGCTCGCGGCCGAATTTGCTCGCGTCCGCCGCTTTCGCGCCGCCTGCCGACCCCGCTCCCCAGTCGAGCGCACCGCCGAACGGATTCGCGCCGTTCGCCGCGCCGCCTGGCGGCGACGAGGCCGCCGCGCCGCCGGTCACCGCCGCGCGGATTTCGTACTGGCCGATCGTGATCAGGTCGCCGTCGCGCAGCGTGTGCGCCGCCGCCAGCCGCGCGCCGCCGTTGACGAAGACGCCGTTGGTGCTGCGGTCGGTCAGGACGTAGCAGCCGTCGAGATAGTCGATCTCGGCGTGGAGCGACGAGATGTGGTTGCGCGTGTCGGGCAGCGTCCAGTCGGCGTGCGCCGCGCGGCCGATGACGAGGCCGTGCTCGTCGAGCACCATCTGCGTCGGGTCGCCCGACGTCAGCGACGCGACGTTCTCGATCGTCAGGCGGAGCGTCATCCCTGCAGCGCCTCGCCCGCCGCCGCGCGTTCGCCGAGATCGATGTTGTCGCGCAGGCGGCGCTCGAACGCGGCCGCGCCGTCGCCGAACGACGCCATCATCACCGCTCCGGCGACCGCCTGGCCGAAGGCTCCGGCGGCCGGCGCGACGCCCTGCTCCTGCGTCGCCGGCGCGATGCTGCCGCCCGACATGAACACCGCCAGGCAGGCCGCGCCCTCGGCCGAGCCCCAGCCGACGATCTGGCCGGCCTCGTAGGCGATGCGGCGGTTGGCGTCGGATGGGTCGGCGAGCCAGCGGGTGACCGCCTTCTTCGCGACCATCCGCGCCGGCTGGGTCGACGCTGTCATCGCGTTGAGGCACGCTGCAACCCAGCGCACGGCTTCCATCCGCGGCAGGCACTGGGCGAGGAAGCGCGCCGCCTGCATCCGGTCGACCTCGCGCAACGCGGCGAACGCCGCCTGCGGGGGCGCGTCGTAGAGCGCTTCGAGGTCGACGAGGCCGTCGAGCACGGCCGCGACCTGGCCGGCGCGGGTCCATTTGACCCGCCGCCACGTCCGTACGGTCGTCATCTCGGCTTCGGCCACGATGTCCCCCTAGTTGATCATCACGATGCCACCCTTGACGATGTGCAGGGCGCTCGCCTCCTGCTGCACCATCAGGCCCTTCGTCTGCAGCATCAGCTCGCCCTCGATCGAGACCATCATCGCCTTTATCTGGATCTGCATCGGATCCATCTTGATCGAGCTGCCGCCGCAGGTCAGCTCGATCGACTGGAGCGCCTGGGTCTTGTGGCTGCCAAGGTTGACCTTGATGTCGACGTTGCCCATCGTCACGGTCAGGCTGTCGTTGCCCATGTCGAGGGTTGTCGACCGGTCGCCCATGTTGATCGTTGTCGTCTGGTCGCCCATCTTGATCGTGGTGACCTCGTTGCCCTGATTGATCGTCATGGTGTCGTTGCCCATGATCTCGGTCGTGCGCTTGCCCGCCTTGATCGTCCGCGTGACGTCGCCCGACGTCGTCTCGTGGGTGACGTTGCCCGACTGGATCGTCGTCGCCTCGTCGCCCTTGATTGTCGTCGTCCGCTTGCCCTCGGTGACGGTCAGAGTCTCGTCGCCCTTGTGGATCGTTGTCGTCCGGCTGCCGCTGTTGAGGTCGCGCGTCTCGTCGCCCGTGTCGACGACCCATTTGAGGTCCTTTTGAGCGTGGAGCGAGAACAGCTCGCTGCCCTTCTTGTCGTCGATCTTGATCTCGTTGTAGCCGCCGCCGCCCTTGGAACTGTTGGTGCGGATGCCCTGGATGGTGTTGTCGGCGGCGGTGCCGAAGCTCGTGTGCGGCAAATTGGTGCCGTTGTAGACCGCGCCGGTGATGATCGGCCGGTCGGGATCCCCGTCGAGGAACTCGACGATCACCTCCTGCCCGATCCGCGGAACCATGAACGTGCCGAAACCCGGCCCGGCTCCGCTCTGCCCGACGCGGACCCAGATGCTCGTCGTGTCGTCGGAGGGCGTCGTCGTGTCCCAGAAGAACTTGACCTTCACCCGGCCGTACTTGTCGGTGTAGATTTCCTCGCCGGCCGGGCCGATGACGACGGCGGTCTGCGGGCCGTAAATCCGCGGGATCGGCGTCGCCCGCGCCGGACGGTACTGCAGGTCGGCCGGCATCAGTTCGAGCTCGACATGGAAATCTTCGGGTTCGTCGGCGCCCGACCGGCTGCTGGTGCCGCCGGTGTAACGATGAGTGGTGCCAACGATCAGGTATTCGGCGTTGGCGGCGAGGCTGTCGACCATGCTGAAGTCGATCGTCAGTGTCCGGCCGACCGCGGCGGCGAACAGGTTGCCCTCGGCGAAGCTCCGCGCCATCAGCCGCCGGTCGCGGTCGAGCCAGCGCTCGGCGTAGCGCGTGCCGGCGTCGAGCCCCGGCTGGTCGTATCCGGCCGGGTAGGCGATCCGCGGCAGACCGCCCTGGTTGACGACGGTCGGGTCGACGAAGCGTGGCGGCGGCGCGCCGAAGGTTTCGTTCTTCTTGTTCTTCGCGAGCGACACGGTCGGCGCGGTATAGTCGTAGTCGTTGACGGTATATTCGGTCGGGCCGAACGAACGCCGCTCGACGAGCGAGGTCAGGACTCCGCCGCCGCCGTGTTTGCCGCCGTCGGGATCGAGGGCGACCGTCGCCGGGGCGAGCGGCTCGTGCAAATTGAGCATGTCGACGAGCAGGCATTCGTGCCCGTCGGCGGTGTGGCGATAGAAATAATAGATGCCTTCCTTCTCGAGATGACGCGACAGGAAGGCGAAGCTGCTCTCGTCGTACTGGACGCGGTATTCGACTGCAGCATAGGTGCCGTTGAGCCTGGTCGTCAGGTTGAACTGGGAGAAGTTACCGGCGAGATCGCTGATCGCCTTGTTGTAATAGATGATCGACTGCCGCTCCATCGTGCGCAGGTCGAGCGTCGGCCGCAGCGTCAGCCGGTAGTTGTACCCGGTGTCGTCACTGGTCTTGCCGAGCTCGACATATTCCCACAGGATACCGTTGA
This sequence comes from Sphingomonadaceae bacterium, assembly GCA_903643075.1. GTDB lineage: Bacteria > Pseudomonadota > Alphaproteobacteria > Sphingomonadales > Sphingomonadaceae > Polymorphobacter_B. The sequence goes on from CAHJWT010000170.1 coordinate 3,170, forward strand.
AATAACGGCTGATCGAATCGACGCCGCTGGTTACGTCGGCGTTGAACTCGATCTTGCACAGGTGGGCGAGCATCGGCTGGAGATCGAGCGCCGACGAGCCGAGGTGTTCGATGTCGGCGACGATGGTGAACGGCTCGCTGATCCGCTCGACGGCGGTCATCCGGGTCAGGGTGACGGCGTCGGTCATGCCCGACAGGTACATCAGTCCGATCCGGTTCGGATCACTCACGTCCGCGTCCCCCGCCCATTATCCGCGATCCGATCAGTCGCGGCGTGATAGCAGGGGCCGATGCGGCATGACAACCGCCGTCACGGCGAGGGCGGGCCGGCCGGCATGGGCGCGGCGGCCGGCCACATCTTCGCGCTCAGCCGCACCGCACCCGGCGGCAGGCGGCGTGCGTACCCGTCCGGCACGTCCCACGCCGCGTCGTGGACGCACGGCGTTGCGCCGAGATGGCGGCGGCGGCCGCGATTGATCCGCCAGCCCTCGGTCCCGGTCGCGGCGTCCCAGTGCCGCTTGGGGACGAACTCGCTCGACCACCAGCCGGGCGTCAGCGACTCGTGCAGCGGGGCGGCGGCGTCGGGGCGGGCATAGGCGGGGTCGCCCCCCATGACCGCCGCGAGCCGCGCGTCGTCGAGGAGCACGCCGGCATCGTCCGCCTCCGCCGCCATCCAGCCGAGCGCGAACTTCGACAGCCCGCTTTCCGCTTCGGGGTGGCCGCCGCCGACGTCCTCGTGGCTGCCGGGGAACCACACCTGGCGGACATCGCTGCCGTGCCTCTCGGTGAACAGGTTGGGCTGGAAGAAGGCGCGGCGCTCGTCGATCGCGACGGCATGGCGCGCGCGGTCGATCGACGGGTTGTGCGCGGTGTACGGCAGCGCGAGCGGGCTGCCGATCCAGCCGACCGAGCTTACCGTCTCCCAGACGCCGATCAGGGCGATCAAGGGGTGGATCGCGGCGAGCGTGGTGCCAAACGCGCGAGCGAGGTCGAAGAACCCCGCGGTCTTCGCCGGATCGCCGCGGGCGCGGGTGATCGCCCACAGCATCCGCACCATATACGGGACCAGCGCGCCGTTGCCCGGCATGACGAGGCCGTAGAGGTGGATCAGCGCGGCGACGACGCGCGCGGTATAGGCCCCGCGGCTAAACCCGAACAGATAGATGCGGTCGCCGGCGCGGTAGTTGTCGGCGATGAAGGTGTAGGCGGCGGCGACGTCGCTCTTCAGGCCGTAGCCGACGGCAAGACCGGCGAGACGCGGCAGGATCGTCCCGGCGTCGGTCCAGGCCCCCGGCGGGGCCATCGTGCCGAGCCCGGGGTGGTAGTAGACGCGCTGCCGCTCGTCCTTGACCAGCGCGTGGGCGAGCTTGACGACGTTGGTCCGGTCGGGCGCGAACTCGTTCGACGTCCCGTCGAGGCAGAGGACGAGATTGCGGCTCACCCGCACCCGTCCCGCTGTCCGGCACCGTGCGTCAGGGGGAGGGGGTCGACCTTGGCCATTACTTTGACTTAACTCAAATGGGGTTGTCGACCAACTGGTCTTGGGGGTAGTCTGTACCGACCCTGGGGGGGTAACGCCGATGTCGAACCTGGCCGGCAAGGCCTATGCGATGAACGTGCTGACCCCGGTCACACCGTGGAAGACGCCGCTGCAGGTGCTGATCTTCATGGCGGCGCGGTTGCTCCCAGGCAACCTGACCGGACTGCTCGGGCTCAAGCTGATTCATTTCGCGCGGTGGGTGATGATCCGGCGCGACCAGTGGCCCGACCTCGGGCAGGGAAAGCAGGTGCTCGCCAACGACGCGATGCTGTTCCTGTCGAACTTCAACGGGACGTGGGACCAGTATATCGACGCCTTCGCCGACGGCATCCCCGGCGGGCTCGACCTGTTCTGGTACACGAGCACGAAATACCCGCACTCGATCCCGATCTCGACCTTCAAGGACTATATCGAGCACAACCAGATCGCGACGAACTATTACTACAATGCGACGCCGGGTTCGGCGCAACGCGACATCAAGGCGGCACTGCGGGTCAGGGCCGAGTTGCTCGACCTCGCCGCGGTCCACGCGCGCGGCGACGCGGCCGCCTTCGCCGCCGCCTATGCGGCGGCGCTGGCGCGGCTGGCGAATTCGCTCGCCGCTC
>CAHJWT010000171.1 GCA_903643075.1 Sphingomonadaceae bacterium
AGGCGGCGAAGCGGCGCGCGGCCTGGCCGTCGCGCGGAGCGATGCGCGACGCCTACCGCGGCCGCGGCGTCTTCGCGACATGGGCCGATGCCGACCTCGACGCCTATCTGACGTACGGCGTCCGCGACCGCGCCGACGGGCAGGTTGAGCTCGCCTGCGCGCCGGCGTGGGAGGCGGCGACGTTCGCCGCGGTCGGCAGCGACATGGCGGCGATGCTCGCCGCGTGGTCGGGGCCGCTGACGGTCCTCTACGGTACTGAACGAAGCACGGTCATGCCCGCCGACGCGGCAGCGATCGCGGTGCGGCCCGATACGATCGTCCGCCGCTTCGACGGAGCCGACCATTTCCTGCCGCTCGCCGAGCCAGAAGCGACGGCTGCGGCAATCCTGGCCGGCGCATTACCGGAACGTGGCGGCTGACTCGTCGTTTCGTCGTGATACCGTCCGAAGGAACCGTCATGCGCCGCCTCGCCCTGTTGCCGGTCGTGCTGCTCGCCCCGCTCGCGGCGTGCGGGGAACAGGCGAAGCTGCCGTCGTCGGCCGGGTTCGGGGCCAATCCGACGCTGCCCGCGCCGACTAAGACGCTGTTGCCGACGATGCACATTGCGCCGGCGCGCGGTTGGGCGCTGGGAGCGAAGCCAACGCCCGCGCCGGGACTGCGGGTCGCCGCCTTCGCTGCTGGGCTCGACCATCCGCGCTGGCTCTACGTCCTGCCCAACGGCGACGTCCTCGTCGCCGAAACCAACGCCCCGCCGAAGCCCGACGACGCGAAGGGGGTCCGCGGCTTCGTCCAGGGCCAGATCATGGGCCGCGCGGGAGCGACGGTGCCGAGCGCCAACCGCATCACCCTGCTCCGCGACACAAAGGGCACCGGCGTCGCCGACGTCAAGACGGTGTTCCTCAAGGGATTGAATTCGCCGTTCGGCATGGCGCTGGTTGGCAACGATCTCTACGTCGCCGATACCGACGCGGTGCTGAAGTTCGCCTACACGCCGGGCGCGACGGCGATCGCGACGCCCGGGGTGAAGGTCACCGACCTGCCGGCGGGGACGATCAACCACCACTGGACCAAGAACATCGTCGCTTCGTCCGACGGGTCGACGCTGTACGCGACGACCGGATCGAACTCGAACGTCGGCGAGAATGGCCTCGCCGCCGAAGCGGGGCGTGCCGGCATCTGGAAGATCGACCTCAGGACCGGGGCTAAAACGGTCTTCGCCAGCGGCATCCGCAACCCCAACGGCATGGGCTTCGAGCCGGTCAGCGGCAAGCTGTGGACGAGCGTCAACGAGCGCGACGAGATCGGCTCGGACCTCGTCCCCGACTATATGACCAGCGTGACCGAAGGCGGCTTCTATGGTTGGCCGTTCAGCTATTACGGGCAGCACGTCGACGCGCGGGTCAAGGAGCAGCGGCCCGACCTCGTCGCCCGGGCGATCAAGCCCGACTATGCACTGGGCAGCCATACCGCATCGCTCGGGCTGACCTTCGCCGCCGGCGATAGCGCTCTCCCGCCGGCGTACGCGCAAGGCGCGTTCGTGGGCCAGCACGGGTCGTGGAACCGCAAGCCGTTCAGCGGCTACAAGGTCATCTTCGTCCCCTTCGCCGGCGGCAAGCCGGCGGGACCGGCGATCGACGTCCTGACCGGCTTTCTTACCCCCGCGGGCGACGCGCAGGGCCGCCCGGTCGGCGTGACGATCGACAAGGCGGGTGGGTTGCTCGTCGCCGACGACGTCGGCAACACGGTGTGGCGGGTGACCGGCGCGACGCGAACGGCGAGCCGGTAGGCAAGGTCCTCCCCGCGGAGCTTGGAGGATCGTCGGTCACGGCCGGTAGTCCCGCTCGACGTGCCCCGCGAGCGCGGCGTCATCGAACCACACCGGCTTCCACTTCTCCGCGGCGAACAGCGCGGCCTGATCGCTATGGTGCCGCGATCCCGGCCGCTCGATCGCCGCGCCGAACGGCTGGATCGACTGCGAGCGGACCTTGCCGTCCGGCCCCCATTCGACGAGCATGACGAAGCTGTCGCCGTCGTAGCCGACGCGCTTGCCCGCCGCGTCGTCGGCGTGTGTGTAGATCGCTCGGAGCGCGTCGGGGCCGCCGGTCACGGGCACGTCGGCGGTCCCGCGGACGATCCGCTGGATGTCGGTCAGAGGCGGATCGAGGCGGTGCGCGTGCACCATCAGCCACGCGACGCAGTCCTTCAGCTTGACCGCCGCGTCGGGGAGCGCGTCGCCGCGATACCCCTGGCCCGACGCCGCCGACAGGACGACCATGGCGAGCGCGTCAGCGTGGTTGACGCCGTCGAGCTTCCAGTCCCATGTCCGCAGCAGCGCCTGAGCGGCGGCAAGGTCCTTGTCGCCCTTCGGGTCGACGGCGAGCACCCGCGCCAGCCAGACACCCGCCCAGCCGTCGTGCGAATAGCCTTTGTCGAACTTGATCGCGAGCAGGTCGTCGCGACCGATCTTCGCGGCTCCCAGCGCGGCGAAGCGGTCGCGGAAGCGGAGCGCGCGGTTGGTCATGTACGTCTCGATGCCGAGGAGCGGCGAGAAGGCGCTCGGGTCGAGGTTGTCGCCCGCTCCGGTGGCGACGAACGGCGTGTTGTTGCTGTTGGCCAGCCACCCGCTCGGCGGATCGACGTAGGTCGGATCAGCCGACGCCGGCTCGTACACGGTCCACACCGCGCGGCTGGTGTCGCCGGGCAGTACGCCGCGCCAGTCGAAGCCGGCGACGCGGTGCGGGAAGCGCTCGTTGTAGATGTATGCGATGTGCCCGCTCGCGTCGGCGTAGACGAAGTTGGTCGCCGGCACTGCGTGCATCGCCATCGCCTGCCGCCATTCGGCGAGGTCGCGCGCGCGGTCGAGGCGGTAGTACTGCTCGACCTGGCGCACGTCGCCGAAGCCGGCGTAGCGGACGGCGAACGCCCCGAGCTTGTTGGTCACCACCGGCCCCTGCCGCGACCGGGCGATCGTCTTCAGCACCGGCAGCACGAACGGGCCGACGCGGACGTGGAGCCAGACGCGGTGCGTCTCCAGCGGCAGCCACCGCCCGTCGTAGCGGTAATGCGTGCCGTCGTTGTCGAGCGTCAGCTTGTAGGTGTCGATCAGGTCGCCGCGGTTGACCGTGTTGGTCCACCCCAGCGTGTCGTTGTGGCCAAGGAGGCCGAACGGCGCGCCGGGGAACGTCGCGCCGGCGAAGTGCCAGCCGGCGTCGGAATGAAGGACGATTTCATACCATGCGACCCCGCCGGTCCACGGCTGGTGCGAGTTCGAGATCAGCCGGGTGACGCCGTCGGCCGACCGCCGCCCGGCGACTGCGAAAGCGTTCGACCCGCGCTCCGACGCCGGCGACCCGTCGCGTGGCGGCAGCTTGTCGTCGGCGAGCGCGCCGAGCGTCCGGTCGAGGCCGAAGAAGAACGGCGAGCGCAGCGCGAAGCCGGCGACGATGTCACGCCCGGTCGCCGGGAACAGGCGGCGGAGGCGGACCTCGCCCGGATGGGTATAAGCATAGCGGTTGAGCCCGGCGGCGTAGGCCTCGACCACCGCGCGCGTCGCGGCGGACAGCGTCGTATAGCCGCGCCGCGCCTGTCCCTCGGCGTCGATCAGCCGGCCGACGAAATCGATCTTCGCGCCCTCGGCTCCGTTGATTGCCGCCGAGCGGCCACGGATCGCGGCGAGGAGTTCCTCGATCGTATGGAAGTCGTCCTCGCTCTCGGCGTAGGCCAAGCCGTAGGCGACGTCGGCGTCGGTCGCGCCGTCGATGTGGGGCACGCCGAAGGTATCGCGGCGGATGCGCGCGTGGTGGGCGACGGCTGGATCGGGTTCGGGCGCGGATGCCGCGAGCGGTTCCCACACGGCGAGGCCGATCAGGACGACGCCGATGACCGCCGCGAGTGCGGCCAGTGGCGTCCGCCAGCGCCTCATCAACCGGCTGGCCCCGGCGTCGGCAGCAGCGGCGCGTCGAGGTCGAGCCGCGCCGCCGGGATGACCTCGACCTTTGCGCCCGCGGGGAAAGGTGGAAACGCCTTCGCGTCGCCGACGACGATCGTGCTCGCCCGCGCGGGATCGAACAGCGTCGCCGCCGCCGCTGACACTGCCTGCGGCGTGACCGCCTCGACCTTGGTTGAGTAGGCGGCGAGTTCGGTCAGCGGGATGCCGTCGACGGCAAGCCCGGCGAGGCGGCCGGCGAGCCCGGCGACGGTCTCGACCGACCGGCCAAAGCCGCCGGTGAGCACCGCCTTCTGGATGGCAAGTTCCTGCCCGGCGACCGGGACGCTCGCCAGCCGCCGGAGCTCGACGTCGATCAGCCCGGCGGCCTCGGGGGCAGTCGCGTTCTTGGTCGCCGTCGCCGCGGTCAGCGAGCCGACGCCGAGTCGCGCGTCGAGTCCCGAGTTTGCGCCGTAGGCGAGGCCGCGCTTGACCCGGATCTCGGCGTTGAGCCGCGAGCTGAAGCCGCCACCGAGCGCGGCATTGGCGACAAGCGCGGGGTAGTAGGCGGGATCGGACCGGGCGAGGCCGGGCCGGGCGACGACGACCGACGCCTGCGCCGCGCCGGGCAGATCGACGACGATCGTCCGCGGCGCGGGATACGTCGTCGGGGCCCGCAAATCCGCGGCCATCGGCGTGCGACGCGGGTCGGTCGCGGGCACGGTCCAGTCCCCGAACGCTGCCGTCGCCAGCGCTACTGCGCCGTCGAGATCGATGTCGCCGGTCAGGATCAGCGTCGCGACGCGTGGGCCGAAGCTATCGGCATAAGCCTTGGTCAGGTCGCCGCGGGTGATTGCCTTGAGCGACTTCGGCGTACCACCGGCGACGTGGCCATAGACCGTCGCGCCGAACACCGCCTTGGTCGCGGTCATCCGCGCGATCGCCTTGGGATCGCTGAGAGCGACGGTCGCGTCGTCGACCGCCTGCGTCCGCGCGCGCTCGATCTCCTGCGGAGCGAACTTGGGGTGGCGCGCGACGTCGGCGAACACCGCCATCGCCGGCGCGATGCGGTCGGTCTTAACCGTGACGCTGAGCGTCGTCCCGTCCCATCCCGCCCCCGCGCCGATGCTGCCGCCGAGCGCCTCGACCTCGTGGGCGATCCGGGTCGCCGAGCGGGTGGCGGTGCCCTTGGTCAACAGCGTCGCCATCAGGTCGGCGGTGCCGGCCCGCCCGGCGGGGTCGCCCGCCGATCCGCCCGGGGTAACGAGGACGGCGGCGATCAGCGGCACGTCATGGCGGCTGGCGACGGCGACGCGGAGGCCGTTGGCGAGGCGCGCCTCGCGGACGACGGGGACCGGCACCGGGACCGGTGCGCCGGGCGGCGGGGG
>CAHJWT010000172.1 GCA_903643075.1 Sphingomonadaceae bacterium
CCGATCTTTCCACGACTGGCTCGACCGCGCGGCGGTGCTCGGTGCGTTCGAGGCGCTGGGGACGGCGACGGCGGCGATGGACATGGCGGTCGGCTATGCCAAGGAGCGCGTCGCCTTTGGCCAGAAGATCGGCCGCTACCAGGGCGTCAAGCACAAGTGCGCCGACATGTTCATCAAGCTCGAACTCGCCCGCGCCCACGCCTTCCATGGCGTCTGGGCGATGCAGGCCGACGCGCCCGAGCTGCGCCAGGCGGCTGCGGCAGCGCGCGTCGCCAGCCTCGACGCGCTTGCCTTCTGCGCCGAGGAGAACGTCCAAATCCACGGCGGCATCGGCTACACGTGGGACAGCGACTGTCAGTTCTACTACCGCCGCAACCGCGCGCTGGTCGCATCGCTCGGCAGCCGTTCGTTCTGGGCCGACCGGCTGGTGCGGTCGCTCGAGCAGCGGAACGCGGCCGCGGCGTAAGGAGACGAGCATGGATTTCAACGACTCCCCCGACGACGCCGCCTACCGCGCCAGGGCTCGCGGTTGGCTTACCGCCAACGCCGGCGACTACCGCAATCCGCCCGCAACTTCCTACCCCCGCGACGAGTTCGTCCGTCGCAGCCGCGCGTGGCAGCAGGCGAAGCACGCCGCCGGCTATACCGGGATCACGTGGCCGAAATCGATGGGCGGCCAGGGCCTGAGCCCGATGCACGCGATCGTCTTCGGGCAGGAGCAGAGCCGCTACCACGTCCCGACCAGCCTGTTCGAGATCGGGCTCGGCATGTGCATTCCGACCGTCTTCACCCACGGCTCGCCCGAGATAATCGCCCGCTACGTCGCCCCCGCGCTCGCCGGCGACGAGGTGTGGTGCCAGCTCTTTTCCGAGCCCGCCGCCGGCTCCGATCTCGCCGGCATCCGCACGCGGGCGGTCCGCGACGGCGACGACTGGGTGATCGACGGGCAGAAGGTGTGGACGACCAACGCCCACCTGTCGGACTACGGCATCATCGTCACCCGCACCGACCCATCGGCCCCCAAGCACAAGGGGCTGACGATGTTTATCGTCGACATGTATGCGCCGGGCGTCGAGGCGCGGCCATTGAAGCAGATGTCGGGCGGCAGCGACTTCAACGAGGTGTTCTTTACCGGCGTCCGCGTCGCCGACAGCCACCGCCTCGGCGCGGTCGGTGACGGGTGGAAGGTCGCGCTGACGACGCTGATGAACGAGCGCCTCGCCGTTGGCGGCAAGCCGACGCACGCCCCTGGTTACGCGACGTTGATGAAGCTCGCCGCCGGCATCGACCGCGACGACGGCCCGGCGCTCGCCGCGCGCGACGTCCGCCAGCGGATCGCGGCCAGCTACATTGCCGACGAGGGGATCAAGCTGACGCAGATGCGCGCGCTGTCGGCGCTGGCCAAGGGCGAGGTGCCCGGACCCGAGCAGTCGATCAGCAAGGTCGTCGTCGCGCGGACGATGCAGGAGCTGGGGGCCTTCGCGATGGACTTGACCGAGGCAGCGGGGTTCGTCACCGAAACCGCCGATCCCGAACTCACCAAGCTTCAGGGCACATACATGGCGGCCGCCGGCCTGCGGATCGCCGGCGGCACCGACGAGATTCTCCGCAACATCATCGCCGAACGCGTCCTCGGGCTGCCCGGCGACCTACGCCCCGACAAGGACACGCCGTTCAACCAGGTGGTGGCGGCGTGAGCTGAAATTCTCCCCGCGAGCGGAGGATCGTCCGCGACGATCGTACCGCCTTGGATAATGGCTGCGCCACGGTTAAGGCACACCCGCGATGACCCCCGACGGGCCTGCCCATGCCGCAACACAGGCCGACGCCGATGACCGGCTCGCCGTCGCCCTCGCCTACGCCGGCGAAGACCCTTTCGTGGGCATCGTCAGCGCAACCCGCACCCCGGTCGTCATCACCGACCCGCGCCGGCCCGACAATCCGCTGGTCTTCGTCAACGACAGCTTCTGCCGGCTGACCGGCTATGCGCGCGACGAGGTGATCGGGCGCAACTGCCGCTTCCTTCAGGGCCCCGACACCGACCCGGCGAGCGTCGCCGCGATCCGCGCCGCGGTCGCCGCCGGCCGGCCGCTTGAAATCGACGTCCGGAACCACCGCAAGGACGGCACCGCATTCTGGAACCGGCTCGGCATCGCTCCGGTGTTCAACGCGGCGCATGAAGTCATCTACTTCTTCGCCAGCCAGTCGGACGTCACCGCCGAGCGCGCACGCGCAGAGGCATTGACCAGCGACAACGCCAGCCTGACGGTCGAGGTCGCCGAACGGCTCGACGCCCAGCGGCTAAGCGAAACGCGGCTGCGCTTCGCGACCGAGGCGGCGATGATCGGCGTGTGGGAATTGACACTGCCCGATCTCAAGCTGACCGCGACGCCGACCGTCAACGCGGTCTACGGCCTGCCGCCGGGCGAGCCGAGCCACCGCGACGTGCGCGGGCTGATCCACCCCGATGACGCCGACCGGGTGCTGGGAACGCTCGACCGCGCGGTCCGGACCGGCGAGCCGTACCACCTCGTTTACCGGATCAGCCGCGGCGATGGCCGCATCGGGTGGATCGATGCCCACGGCGAGGTCGACCGCGCCGCCGACGGCACGCCGGTCCTGCTCCGCGGCGTCGCGCAGGACGTCACCGCCCAGCGCGAAGCCGAGCTGCTCCTAACGCTGAACGAGGAATCGCTCCGCCTCGCGACCGACGCTGCCGAGGTCGGCACGTGGGACTGCGACCTAACGACCGACGTGCTCACGTGGTCGGACCGGACCCGGGCGATGTTCGGCATCTCGCCGGGCGTGCCGGTCAGCCTCGACGCCGATTTCTACCCCGGCCTCCACCCCGACGACCGTGCCGCGACCACCGCCGCCTTCGCCGCCGCGCTCGATCCGGCCATCCGCGCGACGTACGACGTCGCGTATCGCACCGTCGGCAAGGACGACGGGGTCGTTCGCTGGGTCGCGGCGAAGGGCAAGGGCATCTTCGTCGGCGACGTCTGCGTCCGCGCCATCGGCTCGGTCATCGACATCACCGCGCAGCGGCGGGCAGCGGCGCGGCAGGCCTTCGTGCTCGCGCTGAGCGACGCGATCCGGCCGCTGAGCGATGCCCACGCCATCCTGCGAACGGTCGCCGTGCGGCTGGGCCGCGAGCTCGGCGCCGCCCGCGTCGTGTACGGGCAGATCCAGGACGACAGCGCGACCATGGCGCTTGACTCGCCGTACGTCGACGGCCTGCCGGTCGTTGCCGGCGTCTTTCCGATGGGCGCGTTCGGCGACGCGGCGCGCGCCGCCAGCCGCGCCGGTGAGACGGTCGTCATCGCCGACCTGACGCCGCCGCCCGGGGCGCTGCCGATCGTCGCCGGCGTCCGCGGCCTCGTCGCGGTGCCGCTCATCCGCGACGGCAAGCTGCGCGCGAACCTGTTCGTTCAGCGCGCGACGCCGGGTGTGTGGCGCGACGACGACGTCGCGCTGATCGAGACGGTCGCCGAGCGGACGTGGGACGCGATCGAGCGAGCGCGCGCCGAAGCGGCGGTTCGCGATCTCAACGTCACGCTCGAGCAGCGCGTGGCCGACAGCGTCGCCGAGCGCGACGCGATCTGGCGCGAGTCGCGCGACATGCTCCTCGTCATCGCCCTCGACGGGACGATCGAGGCGGTCAATCCGGCGTGGACGGCGACCCTCGGCTACGCCCGCGACGACCTCATCGGCCGCAACTACGCGGACTTCATCGTCGCCGACGACGTCGCCGCGAGCGACACCGCGCCGGCGTCGATCCCGGCCGCGCCGCTGCGCGGGTTCGAGAACCGCTACCGCGCCGCCGACGGGACGGTCCACGACTTCGCGTGGACGGCAGCCGAGGCCAACGGCAAGATCTATTGCGTCGCGCGCGACGTGTCGGCCGACAAGGCCGCCGCGCGTGCGCTCGCGGCGGCGCAAGACGCGCTGCGCCAGGCGCAGAAGATGGAGGCGGTCGGCCAGCTCACCGGCGGCATCGCGCACGACTTCAACAACATGCTGGCGATCGTCCTCGGCTCGCTCGACCTGCTCGCCCGGCGTCTGCCGGCCGACGACGCCCGGGCGCGGCGTTACGTCGACGCCGCCGCCGACGGCGCGCGGCGGGCGGCGACGCTGACCCAGCGCCTGCTCGCCTTCTCGCGCCGCCAGCCACTCCAGCCCGAGCCGGTCGACGTCAACCGGCTGGTCGCGGGGATGTCGGGGCTGCTGCGCGGATCGCTCGGCGGCGGCATCCAGCTCGAGACGGTGCTCGCCGGCGGGGTGTGGACGGTCAGCGCCGACCCGAACCAGCTCGAGAACGTCATCCTCAACCTCGCGATCAACGCCCGCGACGCGATGAGCGGCGACGGCCGGGTGACGATCGAGACGCACAACTGCCACCTCGACGAACGCTACGTCGCCGCCGAGATCGGCGTCGCGGCGGGTCAGTACGTCCTGATCGCGGTGACCGACGCCGGCGGAGGAATGCCGCCCGAGGTCGTCGCCAAGGCGTTCGACCCGTTCTTCACGACCAAGGGCGTCGGCCAGGGAACGGGGCTCGGCCTCAGCCAGGTCTACGGCTTCGTCAAGCAGTCCGACGGGCATGTGAAGATCTACTCGGAGGTCGGCGTCGGCACGACGGTCAAGCTCTACCTGCCGCGGCTGGCCGGGGTCAGCGCGATCGCGACGGCGGCGGCGGCACCCGATACGGTCGTCGGCGGCGACGGCGGCGAGGTGATCCTCGTCGTCGAGGACGAGCCCGGCGTCCGCGCCGTCACCGTCGACGCCCTCGGCGACCTCGGCTACCGCGTCGTCGAGGCCGACAGCGCCGCCGCCGCGCTCGCCGTCCTCGAAGCCCGCGACGACATCGCGCTGCTGTTCACCGACATCGTCATGCCCGAGACCAACGGCGCGCGGCTCGCCGAGGCGGCGCGGGCGCTGCGGCCGGGGCTGAAGGTGCTGTTCACCACCGGCTACACGCGCAACGCCGTCGTCCACAACGGCGTCGTCGACGCCGGGGTCGAGCTGATCGGCAAGCCGTTCACCGTCGACGCGCTCGCCGCCAAGGTGCGGAGCGTGCTCGACGCCGGCTGACCTTGCGCGCCGCGGCGGCAGCGCCGATGCTGCGGCCATGATCGTCGACCGCCGCCGCCTGCTTGCCGCGACCGCCA
>CAHJWT010000173.1 GCA_903643075.1 Sphingomonadaceae bacterium
CGCCCGCGCGCGCGGCGCTCAGGCCGCCGTCGACGGCGGTGCGCAGGTCGAGGAGAAGCCAGAAGCGGCGAGCGACGGCGCGGAGCAGGGTGATGCCGGCGACGGCGGCGTGCTCGGCGAGCTGGTGACCGACGGCGACGGGGCTGCCGCCGACGACGCCGTCGACCAGCGCGGCGAGGTCGGCGTCGGCGAAGTCGGCCCCGATCGCGGCGACGTCGGCCGGGTCGGCGGCGACCGGCGCGTCGGGGGTCGCGTCGAGATAAAGCGCGAGCTTCGTGACCTCCTGCCTGACGAGGCCGCGGTCACCGCCGGTGGCCATCGCCACGGCGGCTGCGGTGTCGCGCGTGACGCGGACGCCGCATTCGCCCGCCAGCGCGGTGATCATGGTCGTCGTGGCGGCGGCGTCGGGGGGATAGTTGACGACCGCGAGCGCGTCCGGCGCGGCCTCGACGCGGGCGACCAGCTTCGACCCCTTCTTGAGCGCTCCGGCGACGACGACGACCGGGTTGCCCGTGACGCTGGCGTCGAGGACGCGCGTCACGGCGGGCAGCACGTCGTCGCCGGCGTCGTCGACGCGGACCCAGTGCGCGCCGCCGAACATCGCGATCTCGCTCGCCGCCGCGACGAGCGCGGCCGGGTCGGCGGTCAGCGTCGCGGCGGCGACGACCGTCTCGGGGTCGGGCAGCCGCCGCGCCAGCGTCCGCGCGAGGTCGGCCGACGCCGTCGTGTCGGGGCCATACAAGAGCACGAGGCGAACTGCCGGATCGAGCCGGGCGAGCGTCGCCGCCGTCGCTTTCAGGGCCTTGCCTCCGCCATGTCGCCGTCGTGCGCGAAGCGGGCGAGGCGGATGACGATCTGGTTGGCGAGGTCGGTCGACAGGCGCTGGAGCGCGGTGTCCTCGGCGGCGACGACGGCGTAGTCGGAGCTGACGCGGTCGATGCCGGCGTCGCTCGTCGCCGTCGCGTCGAGGACGACCGCGCCGGTCGCCAGCGCGACGAGCTTGTACCGCGCGCGGAGCGTCCGCCGCTCGCGCGTCACCGAGTTGTCGCCGCGAATGCCGAAGCCGAGGATGTTGTCGTCGAGCTCGACTTCGAGGCGGTAGCGCGGGTGCTCGCTCGGCTCGCCCATCCGCGTCGCGAGCTCGCCGCGGACGAGATAGCCGGCGCGGTCGGCGATCGGCCCGACCGCGATGTCGGCAAGCGCGGCGGCGGCGACGCCGTGGCTGCCGCCGGAATAGACCGGCTGGAGGCCGCAGGCGGCGAGTGTCACGGGGGCGACGACGAGCGCTGCCCGCACCGTCGCGGCGAGGAGCGGCGCCCTCATGCGACGAGGTTCACGAGGCGGTCGGGAACGACGATGACCTTGCGCGGCACCTTGCCGTCGAGCGCGCGCGCGACCTTGTCGCGGGCGAGGACGAGTGCCTCGACTGCTTCGCGCGGGGTTCCCTTGGCGGTTTCGACGCTGTCTTTGAGCTTGCCGTTGACCTGGATCGCGATGGTCACGGTGTCGTCGATCAGCAGCGCCGGCTCGGCGACCGGCCACGGCGCGTCGGCGATCAGACCGGCACGGCCCCGCACGTGCCACGCCTCTTCGGCGAGGTGCGGGATCATCGGCGCGGCGAGCTGTAGCAGCACGTCGACCGCCGCCGCCTGCTCGGGCGACGGCGCGGCGCGTTCGAGGGTGTTGACCAGCTCATACAGCCGCGCGACCGCCTTGTTGAACTGGAGCTTGTCGATGTCGGCGGTGACGCCGGCGATCGCCTTCGCGGCGGCGCGCGCGACGTCCCTCCCCTCCCGCTTGCGGGAGGGGTCGGGGGTGGGAGAGTCGGGCGCAGCCTCGGCCTCTCGCTCCGCCCCACCCCCGGGCCGCGATTCGCGCGTCTCTCGCCCCTCCCCTGAAGGGGAGGGGCCACCTGCTTCCGCCGTCGCCAGCCGCCAGACGCGCTGGACGAAGCGCCACGCGCCGTCGATCCCCGCCTCCGACCACGCGAGGTCGCGCTCGGGCGGCGAGTCGGACAGCATGAACCAGCGCAGCGCGTCGGCCCCGTGGCGGGCAAGGATCGGCTCGGGCGCGATAATGTTCTTTTTCGACTTCGACATCTTGACGATGCGGCCGACCTCGACCGGCTGCCCCGTCGCGGTCTCGACGACTTCCCCGTCGCGGTGCTCGACCTCGTCGGGCGCGAGCCAGACGCCCGCCGGATCGTTGTCGCGCTCGAAGTCGCCCTCATCGGCCGGCGCGGCGTTGGCGAGCGCCCGGCGATACGTCTCGTGCGTCACCATCCCCTGGGTGAACAGGCCGGTGAACGGCTCGGCGAAGTCGATCCGGCCGATGCGCTTCATCGCCCGCGTCCAGAAGCGCGCGTAGAGCAGGTGAAGGATCGCGTGCTCGACCCCGCCGATATACTGCGCCACCGGCAGCCACGCGTCGGCGGTCGCGCGGTCGAACGCCTCGGTCGCCGGGGCGCTGGCGAAGCGGATGAAATACCACGACGAGTTGACGAAGGTGTCGAGCGTGTCGGTCTCGCGCAGCGCCGGTTCGTCGCAGGCCGGGCAGCGCACGTGCTTCCACGTCGGGTGGCGGTCGAGCGGGTTGCCCGGCGCGTCGAAGGTCACGTCGTCGGGCAGTTCGACGGGCAATTGCTCGCGCGGCACCGGCACGACGCCGCACGACGGGCAGTGGATCACCGGGATCGGCGTGCCCCAGTAGCGCTGGCGGCTGACGCCCCAGTCGCGCAGCCGCCACACCGTCTCGGCCGCGCCCCAGCCCTCGGCCTCGGCGCCGGCGACGACGGCGGCCTTGGCGACGTCGACTTCGAGCCCGTCGAGGAAGCCCGAGTTCACGAGCCTGCCCGGCCCGGTGTAGGCGGTGTCGCCGGCGAAGTCGGGGTTGGCCGTCTCGCCGTCGGCCCCCTCGGGCGCGACGACGCGGCGCACGGACAGCCCGTATTTCCGCGCGAAGTCGAGGTCGCGCTGGTCGTGCGCCGGCACCCCCATGATCGCGCCGGTGCCGTAATCCATCAGGACGAAATTGGCGATGTAGACGGGCAGCGTCGTCGCGGGGTCGAGCGGATGCGCGACGCGCAAGCCGGTGTCGAAGCCCAGTTTCTCCTGCGTCTCGAGCTCGGCCGCGGTCGTCCCGCCTTCCTTGCACCGGGCGACGAAGGCGGCGGCGGCAGGGTCGGCCGCGGCGGCGGCCTGCGCGACCGGGTGATCGGCGGCGACGGCGACGAAGCTCGCGCCGAAGATCGTGTCGGGACGGGTGGTGTAGACTGCAATTGCTTTTCCCCTCCCGCAAGCGGGAGGGGAGTGAAGGTGAACTTCAGCCCGACGCTCTTCCCGATCCAGTTTTCCTGCATCAGGCGAACTTTGTCGGGCCACTGATCGAGCCCGGCCAGCCCGGCGAGCAGGTCGTCGGCGAAGTCGGTGATCTTCAGAAACCACTGGTTGAGCTGCCGCCGCTCGACGACCGCGCCGCTTCGCCAGCCGCGGCCGTCGATGACCTGCTCGTTGGCCAGCACGGTATGGTCGACCGGGTCCCAGTTGACCGCGCTCGCCTTGCGCACGACGAGCCCCGCCGCCATCAGTTCGAGGAACAGCGCCTGCTCGTGCCCGTAATAGTCGGGCAGGCACGTCGCCAGCTCGCGGCTCCAGTCGAGCGCGAAGCCCAAGCGCTGGAGCTGCCCCTTCATCGTCGCGATGTTGGCGAGCGTCCATTCGCGCGGGTGCACGCCGCGCTCGATCGCCGCGTTCTCGGCCGGCATCCCGAAGGCGTCCCACCCCATCGGGTGAAGCACCTCGAACCCCTGCGCGCGCCGCGTCCGCGCGATGACGTCGCCCATCGCGTAGTTGCGGACGTGGCCGACGTGGATCTTCCCCGACGGATAGGGAAACATCTCGAGGACGTAGAGCTTGGGTTTCGGCGACGCGTCGTCGGCGCGGAAGGTGCCGGCGTCCGCCCACGCCGCCTGCCACCGCGCCTCGGCGGCGACGAAGTCGAACTTCGCCGGCGGCGGATCCGCCCGCCGTTCGTCAACCACGCGTCACCCCGTGATCGACGCGCGGCGCAAGTCGCGGGCGTGGCCGAGGATCGTCTCCTCGAGCTTCTGGACGGTGCCGGCGCGGACCGGGACCTCGACCCAGCCGCCGCTCGCGTCCTTCTGCTGGCGGTTGGCCGAGACGCGGACGGCGTCGGCGCGGAGCACGGTGTCGAGGATCGCGATCGTCACCTTGATCCGCTCGGTCGGCGTCGCCGGGCTGACGTACCAGTCGGTGACAATAACGCCGCCGTTCGAATCGACCGAGGCGACCGGCATGAACGCGATGGTGTCGAGGCTCGCCTGCCACAAATAGGCGTTGACCCCGATCGTCGCCAGCCGCGCCGGCGCGATCGGCGCGGCCTTGGCGTGCTTGCCCCGGCCGCCGCGGTGGTGGGCGCAGCCGGCGAGCGCGAGGCCGAGCATCGCGACCGTCGCGAAGGCGCGCACGCCTCGTCCCACCGAACCCATCCAACCTGCTCCACATGTCGTTGCCGCGCCCTTATAGGCGGCGCATAGCGGCACGGGAAGGGCGATGCACTTCGGCAACACCCGCGAACGATTCATGCGGAAACGGGTGAAAAGCGCCCGCGACACCGTAGCTTGTCAAGAATCGGGAAGCGAATCGCGTCTAGTCGCGTTGGTGGGGACTGGGCGGTGACCGACCGCACTGCTAGTGGGCACGACGACTCATGGGGACGGACAGGATCTCGAAGCCGGCGATGACCGGCCGGATCGTGTCGGCGGCACTGCTGCTGGCGGGCGTCGCCGCGTGTCCGGCGTTCGCCGTGACCAAGGTCGCGGTCAGGCATCCGGCGTCGGTCCCGACGCTGACCCTCGACGACGGCAGCGCCGACCATCTGCGCGCCAACACCCTGACCTCGTTCGCGCCGGCGCTGGTCGATTCGTCGAAGTTCAGCTTCACCGCGCCGGGGGCGGCCCCGGCCAACGCGCGGTTGGCGAGCACCGAGCGCGCGTTCCGCTTCACCCCGTCGGGCAAGGTCGACAGCCGCCGTGCGTTCAGCATTGGCGTCACCTCGCGCGTCACCGCGCCGGTCGTCGACACGACCCGCGCCGCCGCCGTGCCGATCGAGGTCGCCGCGGCGACGCCGGCCCCGCCG
>CAHJWT010000174.1 GCA_903643075.1 Sphingomonadaceae bacterium
ATCATGATGATCGACTTCGCGCTCGCCGCCGAGCGCGAGGAGGGCAAGCCGCCGCGCGAGGCGATCCACCAGGCCGCGCTCCTCCGCTTCCGCCCGATCCTGATGACGACGCTCGCCGCGCTGTTCGCCGCGGTGCCGCTGATGATCGGTGGCGGCGAAGGGTCCGAGCTGCGCCGCCCGCTCGGCCTCGCGATCTTCGGCGGGCTGATCGTCAGCCAGCTGCTGACGCTGTTCACGACGCCGGTGATCTACTTGGCGTTCGACCGGCTAGCCAAGCCGCGCCATCCCGTGACGACGCCGGTGCCCGCGGGATGAATCTCTCCGCGCCGTTCATCCGCCGGCCGATCGCGACGGTGCTGCTCACGATCGGTATCGCGCTGTCGGGCATCGCGGCGTTCTTCGTCCTCCCCGTGTCGCCGCTGCCCGAGGTCGACTTCCCGACGATCGCGATCAGCGCCAGCCTCGCGGGCGCGTCGCCGGCGACGATGGCGTCGTCGGTCGCGACCCCGCTCGAACGCCGCCTCGGCACGATCGCCGACGTCAGCGAGATGACGAGTTCGTCGTCGACCGGATCGGCACGGATCACCCTTCAGTTCAATCTCGGCCGCGACATCAACGGTGCCGCGCGCGATGTGCAGGCGGCGATTGCCGCCGCGCGGGTCGACCTGCCGGCGACGCTGCGATCGAACCCGACCTACCGCAAGATCAACGCCGCCGACGCGCCGATCATGATCATCGCGCTGACGTCGAAGACGCGGTCGGCGTTTCAGATCTTCGACGCGGTGTCGAACGTCGTCCAGCAGAAGCTGAGCCAGGTGCCGGGCGTTGGCGAGGTCCAGATCGGCGGCGGGTCGCTCCCCAGCGTCCGCGTCGACGTCAACCCGCTCGCGCTCGCGCGCCTCGGCCTCAGCCTCGAGGACGTCCGCGCGGCGATCGCGTCGACCAACCCCAACCGGCCGAAGGGGACGGTCCACGCCGGCGGCCAGTCGTTCCAGATCTACACCAGCGCATCGCGGCGGGCGGCGAGCGACTATCGCCCGCTGATCATCGCCGTGCGCGGCGGCACCGCGGTGCGCCTGAGCGACGTCGCCGACGTCACCGACGGCCCCGAGGACGCGCGCACCGTCGGGCTGTTCAACGGCCGCCCGGCGGTCGTCGCGGTCATCAGCCGCCAGCCCGGCGCGAACATCATCGCCGCGGTCGACGCGGTCAAGGCGCAGCTCCCCGGGCTTAAGGCCGGGCTGCCGGGCGACATCGACATGGCGATCGCCAGCGACCGGACGACGACGATCCGCGCGTCGCTCCGCGACGTCGAGGTGACGCTGGCGATCGCGACGATCCTGGTGGTCATCGTCGTCAGCATCTTCCTGCGGTCGTGGCGCGCGACGGTGGTGCCCGCCGTCGCCGTCGTCGTCTCGCTGCTCGGCACCCTCGGCGTCATGTACCTCGCCGGCTTCAGCCTCAACAATCTCAGCCTGATGGCGCTGACCGTCGCCACCGGCTTCGTCGTCGACGACGCGATCGTCGTCCTTGAGAACATCGTCCGCCACATCGAGGGCGGCATGAGCCGCCGCGAGGCAGCGCTGCTCGGCGCGCGCGAAGTCGGCTTCACCGTCGTGTCGATCTCGATCAGCTTGGTCGCGGTGTTCATCCCGCTGCTGTTCATGGGCGGGATCGTCGGGCGGCTGTTCCGCGAGTTCGCCGTCACGCTATCGGCGTCGGTCCTCATCAGCCTCGTCATCTCGCTGACAACGACGCCGATGATCGCCGCGCTGCTGCTCAAGGACAAGGACGACGAGCGCCCCGGCCGGCTGGCGCGGTGGACCGAGGCCGGCTTCGACCGCGTCAACCGCGGCTACGCAACCGCGCTTGAATGGGCGCTCGATAACGCCGCGCTCGTCCTTCTCATCCTCGTCGCGACGGTCGGCATCAACGTCTATCTATGGGCCGCGATCCCCAAGGGCTTCTTCCCCGAGCAGGACACGGGGTCCTTGAACGGCGGCGTCCGGCTCGACCAGCGGGCGTCGTTCACCGCGTCGTCGACCAAGCTCCGCCAGCTGACGACGATCGTCGCGCACGATCCCGCGATCGCGACCGTCGTCGGCTTCACCGGCGGCGGGGGCAACCGCGGCGGCGGTGGCGGCTTCGCCTTCGCGACGCTGATCCCCAAGGCGCAGCGCCCCGGCGTCGGCAGCACGGCGGTGATCAGCCGACTGCGGCCGAAGCTCGCGCGCGTCACCGGCGCAAGCCTGTTCCTGTCGCCGGTCCAGGACGTCCGCGTCGGCGGGCGGCAGGGCAACGCGACGTACCAGTATACGCTGAACGGCGACGATCCCGTCACGCTGCCGCAGTACGCCGACCGCATGGCGGCGATCCTCAAGCGGTCGCCGGTCTTGACCGACGTCGACGCCGACACTCAGCAGAACGGCGTCGAGACCTTCGTCACCGTCGACCGCGACCGCGCAGCACGGCTCGGCGTCACGGCGAAGGACGTCGACAATATCCTCTACGACGCCTTCGGCCAGCGCGGGGTGTCGACGATCTATTCCGACCTCAACCAGTACAAGGTGGTGATGGAAGCCGCGGCCCCGTATCGGCAGAACCCGGCGGCGCTGGCGAACATCTACGTCGCGGCCAACGCCCCGGTCGCGGCGACGCGCGGCGGCGGCGCGGGGGCGACCACGCCAAGTATTTCTGGGGGAGGCGGCGTCATCGGCACGAACAGTGGCACGGCGCAGAACGCGGTCGCGCCGGCGGCGGGATCGAACGGCGACACCCAGGCGTCGGGCAGCCCGCTGTCGGCGACGCCGTCGACGATGGTGCCGCTGAACGCCTTCGCCAGCTACGACACACGGGCGACGGCGGCGTCGATCAACCACCAGGCGGGGTCGCCGGCGGCGACGATCAGCTTCAATCTCGCCCCGGGCCGGTCGTTGAGCGATGCGCAGCCGGTGATCGCTGACGCGCTGGCGCAGATCAATGCGCCGGCGACGGTCCACGGCGGTTTCGCCGGGACGGCCAAGGCGTTCCAGGACAGCCTCAAGTCGACCCCCCTCCTCATCCTCGCGGCGATCGTGACGATCTACCTCGTCCTTGGCATCCTCTACGAAAGCCTGATTCACCCGATCACGGTGCTGTCGACCCTGCCATCGGCGGGTGTTGGCGCGGTCATCGCGCTGCTCGCGAGCGGGACCGAGTTCTCGATCATCGCGCTGATCGGCGTCGTGCTGCTGATCGGCATCGTCAAGAAGAACGCGATCCTGATCATCGACTTCGCGCTCGAGGCCGAGCGCAACGACGGGCTGACACCGCGGCAGGCGATCACCCGCGCGTCGCTGCTCCGCTTCCGCCCGATCGTGATGACGACGCTCGCCGCGGTGTTCGGCGCGGTGCCGCTGGCGATCGGCTGGGGCGAGGGCGCCGAACTGCGCCACCCGCTCGGCATCGCGATCATCGGCGGGCTGCTGGTCAGCCAGGTGCTGACGCTACTGACGACACCGGTGGTCTACCTCGTCCTCGACCGTTTCCGGCGGAAGGGCGCGGTGCGGAGCGCGGCGCAGCTGCGGCCGGCTTACGCATGATGATCCTTCGCTTCTTCCACTGTCATCCCGGCGTAGGCCGGGATCCATCGACTCGAACGTACGAGGTGATGGGTCCCGGCCCGCGCCGGGATGACAGCAGATGGCGAATGCCGGTCACCGCCCTCGCCCTCCTCGCCTCCGCCTGCACCGTCGGCCCGAACTACCGCCGCCCGGCCGACGCCACCCCGCCCGCCTTCAAGGAAACCGCCGGCGTCGCCTGGACCCCCGCCGAGCCGGGCGACGCGCTCGACAAGGGGGCGTGGTGGACCTTGTTCGGCGACCCCGTGTTGAACGACCTGTGTGCGCGCGTCGCGGTCGACAACCAGAACGTCGCTGCTGCCGCCGCCGCGTACGACCAGGCGCGCGCGCTCGTCCGCGAGGCGCGCGCCGGTTATTTCCCGACACTCGACGTCACCCCGGCGGTGACGAAGTCGGGGGGCGGCGGCAGCAACGGGACGATCGTCACCACCGGCGGCGGCACCGCCGACGGCGGCACTACCGGCACCGGCACGACCGGCGGGGCGGGCAGCGGCACGGGATCGACCGGCAGCTCGAACGTCGGGTCGACCGGCAGCGGCACCCGCTACCGCATCACCGCCGGGGCTAGCTGGGAGCCCGACCTGTGGGGCCGCGTCCGTCGCTCGGTCGAGCAGGCGCGCGGCAACGCCCAGGCGTCGGCCGCCGACCTCGGCAACGCGCGGCTGTCGGCGCAGAGCGACCTCGCCACCGACTTCCTCCAGGTCCGCGCGCTCGACGCCGAGATCGCGCTCGTCGACGCGACGGGCAAGTCGTACGACCGCGCGCTCACGATCACGACCAACCGATACAACGCCGGTGTCGCGGCGAAGACCGACCTCCTCCAGGCGCGGACGCAGGTCGCCTCGACCCGCGGCGACCTCGCCGAACTCGTCCGCCAGCGCGCCGTCCTCGAACATGCTGTCGCCGTCCTCGCCGGGCAGGCCCCGGCGACCTTCGTCATTCAGCCCATCAAGTGGAGTCCGGTCGTTCCCGCGGTGCCCCTCGCGCTGCCGTCGGCGCTGCTCGAGCGGCGACCCGACGTTTCCGCCGCCGAGCGCCGCGTCGCCGCCGCCAACGCCGGCATCGGCATCGAGGTTGCCGCCTATTATCCCAACCTGACGCTGACCGGGTCGGTCGGCGAATCGGCGACGGCGATCGGCAACCTGTTCACGCCCGGAGCCTTCTTCTACTCACTCGGCGCGTCGCTGGCGCAGGCGGTGTTCAACGGCGGGTTGACGGGGGCGCGCGTCGCGGCGGCGAAGGCCGCCTGGCAGCAGGCGACCGCGACCTATCGCCAGACCGTCCTCGCCGCGCTCCAGGACGTCGAGGACCAGCTCGCCGGCAGCCGCCAGGAGGCGCTGACGACGACGCTGCGCCAAGCGGCGTCGAGCGCCGCCGACGAGACCGAGCGGCTGACGCTCAACCAGTATCTCGCCGGCCAGATCGCCTATACCGACGTCGTCACCGTCCAGACGACGGCGCTGACCGCGCGGCGGACGCTCGTCCAGGCGGCGGTGACGCAGCAGGCGACGGCGGTCGCGCTGGT
>CAHJWT010000175.1 GCA_903643075.1 Sphingomonadaceae bacterium
TCGCCCAGAGCCTGACGACGCCATCGTGAGCGTCGACGTCAAGATCTGCGGCCTGTCGACCCGCGCGACGGTCGACGCGGCGGTCGCCGCCGGCGCGAGCCACGTCGGCTTCGTGTTCTTCGCGCCCAGCCCGCGTGACGTGTCGGTCGGGCAGGCCGCGGCGCTCGGCCGCGACCTCGGGCGCACGGTCCGCGTCGGCGTCTTCGTCGACCCCGACGACGCGCTCCTCGACCGCGCGGCACCGGTGGTCGACGTCATCCAGCTCCACGGCGCGGCCGCCGATCGCGTCGCCGCGATCCGGGCGCGGTACGGCAAGCCGGTATGGCGCGCGGTCGGCGTCGCCACGCGCGACGATGTCGTGCGCGCGGCCGCCGGGGCGGCGGACCGGTTGCTGTTCGACGCCAAAGCGCCTACGGACTCGCCGCTCCCCGGCGGCAACGGGTTGCGCTTCGACTGGCGGTTGCTCGCCGGCGCCGCGCCACGGGGACCGTGGGGCCTGTCGGGGGGGCTCGAAGCGGCGAGCGTCGGCGAGGCGATCGCGCTCGCGCGGCCACCGCTGGTCGACGTGTCGTCGGGGGTCGAGGAGACGCCGGGAGTGAAGTCGGTCGACATGATCAGGGCGTTCGTCGCCGCCGCGCGGGCCGGGTGATGGCGACCGCTGCGGTTCAGCCCGCGAGCCTGCGGTCGGGTCCCGACGCGCGCGGCCACTTCGGCGCGTTCGGCGGGCGCTACGTCGCCGAGACGCTGATGCCGCTGATCCTCGACCTCGAGCGCGAATACCGCGCCGCCCAGGCCGACCCCGCCTTCGCCGCCGAGTTCGACCACCTGCTCAAGGACTATGTCGGCCGGCCGAGCCCGCTTTATTTCGCCGAGCGCCTGACCCGCGATCTCGGCGGCGCGAAGGTCTACTTCAAGCGCGACGAGCTCAACCACACCGGCGCGCACAAGATCAACAACTGCGTCGGCCAGATGCTGCTCGCGCAGCGGATGGGCAAGACGCGGATCATCGCCGAGACCGGGGCCGGCCAGCACGGCGTGGCCACCGCCACCGTCGCCGCGCGCGCCGGCCTCCCGTGCACGATCTATATGGGCGCGCGCGACATCGCGCGGCAGGCCCCGAACGTCTTCCGCATGAAGCTGCTCGGGGCCGAGGTTCGCGCGGTCGAATCGGGGTCGAAGACGCTCAAGGACGCGATGAACGAGGCCCTCCGCGACTGGGTGACCAACGTCCACGACACCTTCTACATTATCGGCACCGCGGCCGGGCCGCACCCCTATCCCGAGCTCGTCCGCGACTTCCAATCGGTCATCGGCCGCGAGGCGCGCGAGCAGATCGTCGCCGCCGAGGGCCGCCTGCCCGACGTGCTGGTGGCGGCGATCGGCGGCGGGTCGAACGCGATCGGGCTGTTCCACCCCTTCCTCGACGACGACGTGCGGATGATCGGCGTCGAGGCGGCGGGGCACGGCCTCGACACGGCGGCGCACGCGGCGAGCCTCGCCGGCGGCCGGCCCGGCGTGCTCCACGGCAACAAGACGTTCCTGTTGCAGGACGACGACGGGCAGATCGCCGAAGCGCACTCGATCTCGGCCGGGCTCGACTATCCCGGCATCGGACCCGAGCACGCGTGGCTCCATTCGATCGGCCGCGTCGAGTATCAGAGCGCGACCGACGCCGAGGCGCTGGCGTCGTTCCAGAAGCTGTGCGCGCTCGAAGGCATCATCCCCGCACTCGAGCCGGCGCACGCGATCGCCGCGGTCGAACGGCTCGCCCCGACGCTGCCCGCCGATCGGGTCATCGTCGCCAACCTGTGCGGGCGGGGGGACAAGGACATCTTCACGGTGGCCGAGGCGCTGGGGTTCGGACTGTGAGGGGGCCGACCGCCCTTCCCCTCCCGCTTGCGGGAGAGGCGACTCGCGCGCCAGCGCGGCGGGTGAGGGTATACCCCATGCCGGTCCAGCGACGACGGCGGCCTTTCATGGCGGGCCGACACCCTCCCCCCGGGCCGGCGCTGACGCGCCGTCTCTCGCCCTCTCCCGCAAGCGGGAGAGGGAAGGCATGACCGACCGCCTTGCCGCCCGCTTCGCCCTATGCGCTCGCGAAGACCGCGCCGCGCTCGTCACCTTCGTCACGGCCGGTGACCCCGACCTCGACCGGATGCCGGCGGTGCTCGCCGCGCTCGTCGCCGGTGGGGCAGACGTCATTGAGCTGGGAATGCCGTTCACCGACCCGATGGCCGACGGGCCGGCGATCCAGGCGGGCAACATCCGCAGCCTGAGCAGCGGCACAACGCTCGCCGCGGTGCTCGCCGCGGTCGCCGCCTTCCGCGCGACCGACGCGGCGACGCCGCTGATCCTGATGGGCTATTTCAACCCGATCCTCGCCTACGGCGTCGAGCGCTTCGCCGCCGACGCCGCCGCGAGCGGTCTTGACGGGACGATCGTCGTCGACCTGCCGCCGGAGGAGGATGGTGAACTGACGCCCCACCTTGCCGCCCACGGCCTCCACGCCGTCCGTCTCGCCACGCCGACGACCGACGCGGCGCGGCTACCGGCGGTGGTCGGCGGCGCGTCGGGGTTCGTCTATTATGTCGCCGTCGCCGGGATCACCGGCGCAGGGTCGGGCGACACCGCCGACATCGCCGCCGCCGTCGCGCGCATCAAGGCGGCGACGCCGCTCCCCGTCGCGGTCGGCTTCGGCATCCGCACCCCGGCCCAGGCGGCGGAAATCGCGGTCCACGCCGACGCCGTCGTCGTCGGCTCGGCGATCGTGTCGTTGATCGGGGCCGCCGCCGCGGCGCGCGCCAACGACCTGCCCGAGCAGGTCGAGGCGTTCGTCCGGGGCCTTGCTGTCGCGGTCCGGCGCGCACGGCAGGCTGTGCCCGCACCGACCGAGGTCGCGGCATGAGCTGGCTGACGCGCATCCGGCCGCGGCTGACGGCGATGCTCCACCGGCGCGAGACGCCCGAGAACCTGTGGCGTAAGTGCGCCAAGTGCGGGACGATGCTCTACGTCAAGGATTTCGAGGAGAACCTCGGCGTCTGCCCGCGCTGCGGCCACCACGAGCGGATCGACCCGGCGACGCGGTTCCGCCAGGTGTTCGACGCCGACTTCCACCGCCTCGACGTGCCCAGGGTGCCCGAGGACCCGCTCCATTTCCGTGACCAGAAGCGCTACGTCGACCGCCTCAAGACGGCGAAGGCGAACACCGGCGAGCCCGAGGCGATGGTTGTCGCACAAGGGACGATCGACGGCGAGGCGGCGGTCGTCGCGGTGCAGAACTTCGCCTTCATGGGCGGATCGATGGGGCTCGGCGTCGGCGAGGCGTTCCTCGCCGGGGCGCTCGCGGCGGTCAAGGCGAAGTGCCCGTTCGTCATCTTCACCGCCGCCGGCGGCGCGCGGATGCAGGAGGGCATCCTCAGCCTGATGCAGATGCCGCGGACGACCGTCGCGATCGCCGAGCTGCGCGAGGCCGGGCTGCCGTACATCGTCGTGATGACCGATCCGACCACCGGCGGCGTCACGGCGAGCTATGCGATGCTCGGCGACATCCAGCTCGCCGAGCCTGGTGCCCTGATCGGCTTCGCCGGCCAGCGGGTGATCGAGCAGACGATCCGCGAGAAGCTGCCCGATGGCTTCCAGCGCGCCGAGTACCTGCTCGACCACGGCATGCTCGACATGGTCGTCCACCGCCGCGAGTTGAAGGCGACCCTGGCGCGGCTGATCCGCCTGCTGATGCGTCCGCGCGAGGCCACGGCGGCGGCGTGACGCGATCGCGGCGATGCGGGTCGTTGCGGGGCTGTCCTATACGCCGGTGTCGCGTTAAGGGGGACGGGATGACCGCCCCCCGCCCCTTGTCCGCTACCGCCCCATCGCCGCTCGACGCCGGTGCCGGCCAAAGAAAGCATATGTGCGCGGACCTGACCCTCGATTGACCCTCGTGTTGGATTTGGCTGAGCGGGGGCACTAGTGGAGGCGGCACGGTCGGACAACCCGGTGCTCGATGCGCTGCTCGCGGCGGCGTTCCGGCTCCATCCGGCGACGATCGACCTCGGCCTCGATAGGCTCGAGCGGCTGCTCGGCCGGCTGGGCAACCCGCACCGCAGGCTGCCGCCCGCGTTCCACGTCGCCGGGACCAACGGCAAGGGGTCGACGACCGCCTTCCTCCGCGCCGGGCTCGAGGCGGCGGGGCGGCGGGTCCACGTCTATACCTCGCCGCACCTCGTCCGCTTCAACGAGCGGATCCGCCTCGCCGGCGCGCTGATCGACGACGCGGCGCTGATCACCCTGCTCCGCGACATCCTCGACGCCAACGGCACTGCGCCGATCACCTTCTTCGAGCTGACGACGGCGGCGGCGTTCCTCGCCTTCGCGCGCACCCCGGCCGACGCGGCGGTGATCGAGGTCGGCATGGGCGGGCGCCTCGACGCGACCAACGTGATCACGCCCGTCGTCGCCGGGATCGCCGCGCTCGGCCTCGATCACCAGCAGTGGCTCGGGACCTCGATCCTCGACATCGCGGCGGAGAAGGCGGCGATCGCCAAGCGCGGCGTCCCGCTCGTCGTCTCGCGCTATCCGAGGACGGTGACCGCGCGCGTCGCCGAGGTCGCCGGGCTGGCCGGGGCGCGTCTCCAGGTCCGCGGCGACGACTGGGACGCGGCGGTCTACGAGGGCGTGCTCCACTTGCGCGACCGCGCCGGCAAGGTCGCGCTGCCGCTGCCGCGGCTCGCCGGGGCGCATCAGCTCGACAATGCCGCGCTCGCGGTGGCGATGCTCCGCGCGCAGGACGCGGTCGCGGTTCCGGAGGCGGCGCAGCGCGCGGCGATGGGCTGGGCCGAGTGGCCGGCGCGGTTGCAGAAACTTGCGCCCGGCCCGCTCGTCGCGCGACTGCCGGCGGCCAGTGAGGTCTGGCTCGATGGCGGCCACAACCCATCGGCGGCGCGGGCGATCGCCGATGCCTTCCGCGGTCATCCGCTCGACGAGCGGCCGTTCTATCTCGTCGTCGGGATGCTCGAGACCAAGGATGCGGGCAGTTTCTTCAAGCCGTTCGCCGGCCGCGCGACGGCGGTATATGCCGTGCCGATCGCGGGCCACGCTACCCATCCAACCGCGGCGCTCGCCGGCCGCGCGCGCGAGGCCGGCC
>CAHJWT010000176.1 GCA_903643075.1 Sphingomonadaceae bacterium
CGGCTCGCCCGCGTGGCCGCGGTCGACCTGGCCGAGCCTGGTCGGTTGCGGGGCGGCGGCGATTCCCCTAGTCGGCGGGCTCGCCAGCGCGGCGACGAGGCCGAGGACAGTTCCGATCACGACGCGCAACGACGGGTCCAATCTGCTGTGGGGCGGCCGCTTCGCCGGCGGCCCGGCGGCGGTGATGCGCGACATTAACGCGTCGATCGGCTTCGACAAGCGGCTGTGGCGTCAGGACCTCGCCGGCAGCCGCGCGCACGCGGCGATGCTCGCGGCGCGGGGCATCATCGATCCCGCCGACGCCGCGGCGATCGACGCGGGTCTCGCGACGATCGCCGCCGAATACGCGGCCGATGGCGTTCCCGAGGACCCGGCGCTCGAAGACATCCACATGACGGTCGAGACGCGGCTCGCCGAACTGATCGGTCCGGCGGCCGGCCGCCTCCACACCGCGCGGTCGCGCAACGACCAGGTCGCGACGAGCTTTCGTTTATGGGTGCGCGACGCGATCGACGACCTCGACGCCGGCCTCGCCGCGTTCGTCGACGCGCTGCTGGCGCGCGCCGACGAGCACGCGGCGACGGTCATGCCCGGCTTCACCCACCTCCAGGTCGCGCAGCCGGTGACGCTCGGCCACCACCTGATGGCCTATGTCGCGATGGTCAAGCGCGACCGCGGGCGCTTCGCCGACGCGCGGGTGCGGCTCAACGAGTCCCCGCTGGGCAGCGCGGCGCTCGCCGGAACGTGCTTTCCGGTCGACCGCGACATGACCGCTGCAGCGCTCGGCTTCGCCCGGCCGACGGCGAACAGTCTCGACGCCGTGTCCGACCGCGACTTCGCGCTCGAGTTCCTGGCGGCCGCCGCGCTGACCGGCCTCCACCTGTCGCGCCTCGCCGAGGAGATCATCGTCTGGGCTTCGCAGCCGTTCGGGTTCGTGACGCTGCCCGACGCCTTCTCGACCGGCTCGTCGATCATGCCGCAGAAACGCAACCCCGACGCCGCCGAGCTCGTCCGCGGCCACAGCGGCCGGCTGATCGGCTGCCTGACCGCGCTATTGGTCACGATGAAGGGCCTGCCGCTCGCCTATGCGAAGGACATGCAGGACGACAAGCCGCCGGTGTTCGAGGCGTACGACCTGCTGTCGCTCGGCCTCGCCGCGATGACCGGGGTGGTCGGCGCGCTGACCTTCGTCCCCTTGGCGATGCGGGCGGCGGCGGCGAGCGGTTTCTCCACCGCGACCGACCTCGCCGACTGGCTGGTCCGCGAGGGCGGGGTGCCGTTCCGCGAGGCGCACCACATCACCGGCCGCGCGGTCAGGGCGGCCGAGGCGGCGGGGTGCGGCCTCGCCGACCTGCCGCTCACAACGCTGCGCGCGATCGACCCGCGGATCACGGCGGGCGTCTTCGACATCCTGTCGGTCGACGCGTCGGTCGCCAGCCGGACGAGCTTCGGCGGCACCGCCCCGGCGAACGTCCGCGCCGCGATTGCGGCGGAGCGCGCGGCGTGAGGGTCGCCGCGCTCGCCGCCGTGCTGCTGATCGCCGCGTGCGGCAAGCAGGGCGAGCTGATGCCTAAGGCCCCGCCGGGCGTGACACCGCACGTCGACCCGGGCCAGCCGACGCCGACGCAGCGGCTGGCGCCGACCGCGCAGGAACAGCCGAAGCGCGTCGACGACCCGCTCAGCCGGTCGGAGGAACGCCGCGACGACCGCTTCAGCCTGCCGCCGCAGTGAGCCACCCTCCAGCAGTGTCATCCCGGCGCAGCCCGGGACCCATCAACTCGAACCTGCGAGCTGATGGGTCCCGGCCTGCGCCGGGATGACAGGGGGGCACGATGGACCATTTCTCCGACCGCGCCGGCCGGCTGTTCGCCGAGGAGGTCGACCTCGCCGCGATCGCCGCGGCGGTCGGGACGCCGGTCTACGTCTATTCGACCGCGACGCTCGTCCGCCACTTCACCGTCTTCCGCGATGCCCTCGCCGGCCTCGTCAGCCCCGCCGGCGAAGCGCCGCTCGTCGCCTATGCGGTCAAGGCCAACCCCAACCTCAGCGTCGTCGCGACGCTCGCGCGGCTCGGCGCGGGGGCCGACGTCGTGTCGGCGGGCGAGCTGGCCCGCGCCCTCGCCGCCGGGGTACCACCCGAGCGGATCGTCTTTTCCGGTGTCGGCAAGACCCGCGCCGAGATGGCGGCGGCGCTGACCGCGGGCATCTACCAGGTCAACGTCGAGGGCGAGGCCGAGCTCCACGCCCTATCGGCGGTCGCGACCGCGCTCGGCGTCGAGGCTCCGGTCGCGCTGCGGATCAATCCCGGCGTCGACGCGAAGACCCACGCCAAGATTTCGACCGGGCTCGCCGACAACAAGTTCGGCATCCCGCTCGACCGTATTCCCGCCGCCTATGCCCTTGCCACGTCGCTTCCGGGGCTGCGCCCGGTCGGCATCGGCGCGCACATCGGCAGCCAGCTGACCGACCTCGCGCCGCTCGAAGCGACCTTTGCGACGCTCGGCGAACTGGTGCGCGACCTCCGCGCCGCCGGGATGCCGGTCGAGCGCGTCGACCTCGGCGGCGGCCTCGGCATTCCATATCGTTCCGACCAGCCTGCACCGCCGACGCCGGCCGACTATGGCGCGCTGGTACGCCGGGCAACCGAAGGATGGAACGTCCGCCTGCTGTGCGAACCGGGGCGGATGATCGTCGGCAACGCCGGGGTGCTCGTCAGCCGCGTCGTCACGGTCAAGCCAGGAGACGCGCGGACCTTCGTCGTCGTCGACGCAGCGATGAACGACCTCCTCCGCCCGTCGCTCTACGGCGCGTGGCACCACATTCGCGCGCTATCTCCTGACTCCGGGACGATGGTCGCGACGGTGGTCGGCCCGGTGTGCGAGACCGGCGACACCTTCGCCGAAGACCGGACGATCGACCGGGTGAGCGAAGGTGACCTGATCGCGTTCATGACCGCCGGCGCATATGGCGCGACGATGGCCTCGACGTACAACTCGCGCCCGCTGGTCCCCGAGGTGCTCGTCGACGGCGACCGCTGGGCACTGGTCCGGCCGCGCGAGGAGATTGACGCGCAATTGGCGCGCGAGGCGGTGGCGCCGTGGCTGACCTAAGGTCCTCCCCGCGCGCGGGGAGGTGGCACGCGCAGCGTGACGGCGGGGCGGTCGGGCGCGTGGCCGCAGCCCCTCGATCCGACGCCCCTCCGGCACTTCGCGCCACCTCCCCGGCGGGAAGGATCAGCGATCGCCGCACGCCCATCGTAAGGAGACAGCCATGACCAGACCCGTCCGCAAGGCAATATTCCCCGTCGGCGGGCAGGGGACGCGGTTTCTGCCGGCGACCAAGGCGGTACCCAAGGAGATGCTCCCCGTCGTCGACCGGCCGTTGCTCCAGTACGCCGTCGACGAGGCGCTCGCCGCCGGGATCGAGCAGATGATCTTCGTCACCGCGCGCGGGAAGGCGGCACTGGAAGAGTATTTCGACGTCGCCGGCGAACTCGTCGCCAGCCTCAAGGCCAAGGGCAAGGCGGCCGAACTCGCCGTCCTCGACACCACCCAACTTGCGCCGGGACAGATCGCCTACGTCCGACAGCAGGAACCCGCCGGGCTCGGTCACGCGGTGTGGTGCGCGCGGCTGATCACCGGCGACGAGCCGTTCGCCGTCCTCCTGCCCGACGAGCTCCTGTGGAACCCGGCCGCGCCGGCGCTGAAGGAAATGATCGGCGTGTACGAGCGCCTCGGCGGCAACGTCATCTCGGTGCTTGAAGTACCGGAGGAACATACCTCCCGCTATGGCGTCGTTAAACCGGGCGCGGCCGACGGCCTCGTCACCGAAGTCGCCGGACTGGTCGAGAAGCCGGCGGCGGGAACCGCGCCGTCGCGCCTCGCCGCGATCGGCCGTTATATTCTCCAACCCGAGGTGATGACCATCCTCGCCGAGGGCCGGCGCGGCGCGGGCGGCGAGATCCAGCTGACCGATGCGATGGCCGAGATGATCGGCCGCCAACCGTTCCACGCATTGACCTTCACCGGCGTTCGCCATGACTGCGGCGACAAGGCAGGATTCATCAACGCCAACATCGCGCTCGCATTGGAACGCGACGATGTCGGGCCGGCGGTGCGCGAGTTCCTGAGCGGATTGAACCTCACGAGGTAATCCAATGGCCGACAGGCTTCGTTGAATAACCGGCTCAAGGTGAGAGCCGGACCGGGACGGCAATTTGCATTGGAACGGTCATCCCGGCGACGACCGGGATCGATAACCTCTGATTTCGAGGTCATCGATCCCGGCCCTCGCCGAGATGACAGTGTATAAACCCGGTCGCTGAGAACTACACCGCGCTGAGCGTCTTGCCGAGTTCGGCGACCTTGTCCTTGGTCGACGGCGTCGCGTGGCCGGCGATCTTGGTCGTCTCGGCACCCAGCTTGCCGACGAGCGTCTTGATCTTCTCGCCGTCGGGCTGGTCCGCGTGCAGCGCCTTCTTCAGCGCGTCGAGGTCGCGGACGATCGTCTTGGCCCCCGGTGCGTCGAGGTCCTTGAGGCTGGCCTCCCAGTCGTCGATCAGCTTGATCGCGGCGGCCGGAGTGATGCTGTCGACGCCCTTCTCGAAGGCGTTTTCGGTGGCGGTGAAGCGGGCGGGCATGATCTTATCCTCCTGTGATGCCGGACGGTACGGCGCTGAACCCACGAGGCGCGGCGTCGGCGGTGCGGCGATTCCGCGCGCGTCGGCGCTGCCGGCCCGGTGTGCCGCG
This sequence comes from Sphingomonadaceae bacterium, assembly GCA_903643075.1. Lineage (GTDB taxonomy): Bacteria > Pseudomonadota > Alphaproteobacteria > Sphingomonadales > Sphingomonadaceae > Polymorphobacter_B. The sequence continues at coordinate 4,749 of CAHJWT010000176.1, forward strand.
CGACATAAAGGTTGGACCTCGCCGGGGGACGTGCCATGGCGCGGTGCAGCAAATTCTGCGTGAAGCAGGTCGATGAAGTCCGTTCCCCTCCTCCTCCTGGCGGTCACCGCGTGCGGTAGCGCCGCGCCGGCGGCCAAGCCGCGGCCGCCGCTGAGCGTCGCCGCCGAGCCCGCCGCGCTCGCCGACTATGCCCCGCGTCTGACCGTGCTCGGCACCGTCACTCCGCTTCAGTCGGTCGCAGTGCGGACGCGGGTCGACGGGCAGATCACCGCCGTCCTGTTCCACGAGGGCGACACCGTCCGCGCCGGGCAGCCGCTGTTCCGCCTCGACGACCGCGCCGTCCGCGCGACGATCGCGCAGAACCGCGCGAGAT
>CAHJWT010000177.1 GCA_903643075.1 Sphingomonadaceae bacterium
GGTCGCCGCGACGGCGGTTGCGCTCGGGCCGCGGCGCGATTTCGCGCAGGGCGATGCTCGCCTCGCCCTTCAGGATCGGGCGCGCCGCCGGGCCGAGGGTCAGGCCGCCATGCTCGTTCCGGACCAGCGCCTCGCTCGCCTCGAGCTGGCGGGCGAGCGCCTGCCAGTTCGCCGGCGGCATGTCGCGGCCGATGCCGAACACCGACAGCGCGTCGTGGCCGAACTTGGTTACCTTCTCCGCCGAGTTGCCGCGGAGCACGTCGACGAGGTGGCCGACACCGAATCGCTGCCCGGTGCGGTAGACCGCGCTCAGCAGCTTGCGTGCCGCCTCGGTCGCGTCGGTCAGCGCCGGTGGGGCGCGGCAGGTGTCGCAGTTGCCGCACGGCGGTGGCGCGGGGTCGCCGAAGTAGGTCAGCAGCGGGATCCGGCGGCAGGTCGTCGTCTCGCAGAAGGCGACGAGGGCGTTCAGCCGCGCCGTCTCGGCCCGCTTGCGCACCTCGTCGCCGCCGCCGCCCGCGATAAACTGGCGAGCCCGGGCGATGTCGTCGGCCCCGTAGAGGAGGTGCGCGACGGCGGGATCGCCGTCGCGGCCGGCGCGGCCGGTCTCCTGGTAATAGGCCTCGATCGACTTGGGCAGGCCGAGGTGGGCGACGAAGCGGACATCGGGCTTGTCGATGCCCATGCCGAAGGCGACGGTCGCGACCATCACGCCGTCGTCGGCGGCGACGAAGGCGGCCTGGTTTCGCGCGCGGACGCTCGCGTCGAGCCCGGCATGGTACGGCAGTGCCGGGATGCCGGCCCGCGCCAGCGCGTCGGCGACGCGGTCGGTGATCGCCCGCGTCGGCGCGTAGACGATGCCGCTCAGCCCACGCTGGGTGGCGAGGAACGCGGTCAGCTGGCGCATCGCGTTGGTCTTCGGCGTCACCTCGTAGCGGATGTTCGGCCGATCAAACCCGGCGACGACCATCCGGTCGGGGGCGATACCGAGCTGGTCGAGGATATCGAGCCGGGTCGCCTTGTCCGCGGTCGCGGTCAGCGCGATGCGCGGGACGCCGGGCAGCGCATCGCAGAAGGCGCGGAGCTGGCGGTATTCGGGGCGGAAGTCGTGGCCCCACTGGCTGACGCAGTGCGCCTCGTCGATCGCGACAAGCGCCACCTCGACCCGGCCGGCAAGCGCCTGGAAGCCCGGCATCGCGGCGCGCTCGGGGGCGACGAAGAGCAGATCGAGGTCGCCGTTCCGGACCGCGTCGACCGTCGCGCCGCCGTCGTCGGACGCGCTGTTGAGCGCGGCGGCGCGGACGCCGTAGGCGCGCAGCGACCGCACCTGGTCGGCCATCAGCGCGATCAGCGGCGAGACGACGATCGCGACGCCGGGCCGGACCAGCGCCGGGACCTGGTAGCACAGCGACTTGCCCGCGCCGGTCGGCATGATCGCCAGGGCGTCGCGCCCGGCGCAGACGTCGGCGACGATGCCCCCTTGGAGGCCGCGGAACGACGGGAAGCCGAAGACCTCGTGGAGGACCTGGTCGGGGGTACGCGGCACCATCGTCCCTACGTAGCCGCCGGCCGCCGCCGGCGCCATGCCTCGGCGCGCGTACAGGTTAGTTTACACCGACGACAGGACTTTTCAGCCGGTACAGATCCTATTGTCCAAGCATTGCAACAGCTTGGCCTTAACCATAACTTTACACCAGGAAAGAACCGTTCGGGTTATCGGCTAACCACATCGCGCCACATCGTCCAGAACCTGAGGCCGGGGACGACGGCGAAGTCGCCGGTGACGCGGTAGCCGAGCGCGGCGTAAATCGCGATGTTGCCCTCGTTCGCGGTCTCGAGCGCCGTCGGCGTCCCGGCGGCGTCCGCCGTGACGAGGCGTGCACGGATCGCAGCCCCGCCGAAGCCGCGGCCGTGGCGTTCGGGCACGCAGCCGGCGAACTCGAGATACCAGTGCGGTGCGGTCGGGTGGTGCCGTTCGAGCAGCGACTGGACGCGGAGGGCGCGCGGCAGAGCGAGGCCGAAGATCGCCGCCATCGCCCACGCATGGCGCAGCATCACCGCCGGCGGTGTCCGCCACGAACCGGGCTTGCGCCAGACGGTCACGGCGGCGTCGGTGGCGTCGCCGGCGATCAGCGTGTCGGCCGGATCGGTCTCGGCGCGGTGGACGAGGTCGAAGAAGCGCCGCAACCGCGCCGGGCGCCGCGCATCGTCGGGAAACAGGTGGCGCATCACCGGATCGGCGACGAAGGCGCGGGCGAGGATGTCGATCACCGCCGGCGCATCGGCGGCGGTCGCGGGCCGGACCGCGATCGGCGACCGCGCCGGGCCGGCCATCGTCAGGCGGCGGCGGTCTCGGCCACCGGAGCCTCGGCTGCGGCGAGCTTCTTTTTGATCTCGCGCTTGAGCTTGACCGCACGGTCGCTCAGCTTCTCGGCCTTGGTCTTGATCAGCCAGTTGTCGAGCCCGCCGACGTGCTCGACCGAGCGCAGCCCGTTCATCGACACGCGCAGCCGCACCGAGCGGCCGAGGATGTCGCTCATCAGCGTAACGTTCTGTAGGTTGGGCAGGAACAGGCGCTTGGTCTTGTTGTTGGCGTGGGACACGTTGTGCCCGACCATCCGCCCCTTGGCGGTCAGCTCGCAGATGCGCGACATCGTCTTAATCCTGGCAATCGAAGCTTCGGCAAAGGCGAGGCGCTTAGGCGAAAGCGCCGCCGACGTCAAATCCACGGGCATCGACCACCAGCCGGGCCGACGAGTGACCGCGGAGGCGTCGAAGCGGCCAATGGCAGACACCGGCGAACGGTCAATGGGCGATGATTCGGCTGTTCGGCACCGGGCGGGCGCGATAGACCGGGCGGCGTCACGCGGGGCAAGCCATGTATTTCGCCATCCATTGCATCGACAAGCCCGGCAGCGCGGGCTTGCGCGCCGCGACGCGTCCCGACCACCTCGACTATCTGGGCAAGGTCGCCGACCGCATCCTCGCCGGCGGGCCGTTGCTCGACCTCGACGGCAATCCGCTGGGGTCGCTCCTCATCGTCGAATTCGCCGACCGCAAGTCGGCGTACGACTTTGCCGCCGGCGACCCCTATGCCCAGGCCGGCCTGTTCGCCAGCACCGCGGTGACGGCGTGGCGAAGGGTATTCCCCGCCTGACCAAACCATTACCGAGCCCCGCCCGCCCAAACCTAGCAGCCCGTTCCTTTCTTCTTCGCGGCTTCGTGGCTTCGCGTGACCCCCTCTTCCCTGCAGCCAAGCCGAGCTTCGAAGATGTCACACGAAGCCACGAAGCCGCTAAACGCGCAGTGCTGTGCCGCGTTTATGCCTGACGCACTGGTAAGGCTTCAGCCCAGCACGATCCCCGACCGTTCGGCGAGCGCGGCGAGGTCGGTGCGGATCGTCGGGTTCGCCACCGCCAGCCATTCGGTCATCGTCCGGCGCACCGCGGCCAGGTCGACCGAGCGCACCATCGCCTTGATCGCGCCGATCGCCGCCGGGGTGATTGACAGGCGGTCGATGCCGATCGCGAGGAGGGCGAGCGCCTCCAGCGGCCGGCCGCCCATCTCGCCGCATACGGTCAGCGGCTTGGCGTGCGCGGCGGCGAGGACGACGATGCGGCGGAGGAAGCGGAGGATCGCCGGCGACAGCCAGTCGTAGCGCTCGGCTAAGGCCGGGTTGGCGCGGTCGGCGGCGAAGAGGAACTGGGTCAGGTCGTTGGTGCCGATCGACACGAAGTCGACCTTGGGCAGCAGGACGTCGAGCGTCTCGGCGATCGCCGGCACCTCGATCATCGCGCCGTAGCGGACCGCCGCCGGCAGCGCGCGGCCCGACTTGACCAGCCAGTCGCGTTGATCCTCGACGAGCGCCTTCGCCGCGTCGAACTCCCACGGCTCGCTGACCATCGGGAACATGATGTCGAGCGTCCGTCCCGCGCCGGCCTCGAGCAGCGCGCGCGCCTGGACCTTCATCAGCCCGGCGCGGCCGAGGGCGAGGCGGAGCGCGCGCCAGCCCATCGCCGGGTTCTCGTCGGCATGACCCAGCTCGCGCATGTAGGGCACGGCCTTGTCGCCGCCGATATCGACGGTGCGGAAGACGACCGGCCGGTCGCCGGCGGCGTCGAGCACCGCCTTGTAGAGCTTGGTCTGGCGCTCGCGGCGCGGCAGCGTCGCGGCGACGAGGAACTGGAACTCGGTGCGGAAGAGGCCGATGCCGTCGGCATTGGTCGCGTCGAGCGCGGCGGCGTCATCGGTCAGCCCGGCGTTCATCATCAGCGCGATGCGCTGACCATCGGCCGTCACCGCCGGCAGATCGCGCAGGCGCGCATACTCGGCCGCGCGTCGCGCCTTGGCCGCGCTCGTCGCGGCGAACGACGCGAGGGTCGCCGGCGACGGCCGGACGAGGACCGCGCCCACCCCCCCGTCGACGAGCAGCTCGTCGCCGTCGGCGATCGTCGTCCGCAGGTCGCGGACGCGGCCGACCACCGGCACCCCCATCGCGCGCGCGACGATGGTGACGTGCGCGGTCAGCGACCCCTCCTCGAGGACGACGCCCTTCAGGTTGCGGCGGTCGTATTCGAGCAGCTCGGCGGGACCGAGGTTGCGCGCGAGGAGGATGGTGTCGCCGCGCAGGCCCGACCGCGCCGCGCTGCCGAGCTGGCCCGAGACGATCCGCAGCAGCCGGTTCGACAGGTCGTCGAGGTCGGTCAGACGCTCGCGAAGATAAGGGTCGGGGATCGACCGCATCTTCGCCCGCGTCCGCGCCTGGACGCGCTCGATCGCCGCCTCGGCGGTCAGCCCGGTGTCGATCGCCTCGTTGATCCGGCGGCTCCAACCCTCGTCGTAGGCGAACATCTTGTACGTCTCGAGCACCTCGGCGGTGTCGCCGCCGACGAACTCGACCTGGTTCATCATCCCGTCGATCTGCTCGCGCATCCGCGCGAAGGCGCCGTAGACGCGCGCGCGCTCGGCCTCGACATCGTCGGCGACGGTGTGCTCGACGACGACACGCGGCTGGTGGAACACCGCGGTGCCGCGGGCGAGGCCGTCGACGAGCTTGAGGCCCGCCAGCCGCGCCGGGCCGCTCGCCGCCTGC
>CAHJWT010000178.1 GCA_903643075.1 Sphingomonadaceae bacterium
GGCTCGACGCCGCGGTCGCGGCCGAACTTGCGCCGTTGAAGCTCGACGCCGCGCGCTTCCGCACCGTCGTCGCAGCCGGCCCGGCGGGGGCGCAGGGGGTCGATGCGGTCGCCTTCGAGGTCGCGACCAATCCAGGCGCACCGTTCGGCCCATTGGTCAGGATCGCGAGCGGCGGCGAGCTGTCGCGCTTCGTCCTCGCGCTGAAGGTCGCCCTCGCCGCCACCGGCAGCGCCGGTACGATCGTGTTCGACGAGATCGACCGCGGCGTCGGCGGCGCGGTGGCGAGCGCGATCGGCGACCGCCTCGCCCGGCTGGCGGAGACGGCGCAGGTGCTGGTCGTCACCCACTCCCCTCAGGTCGCCGCACGAGGAGCGCACCAGTGGCGCATCGCCAAGTCGACCACCGCGATGGGCACGCGCACCGACGTCACTGCCCTCGACGCGCCCGCGCGCCGCGAGGAGATAGCGCGCATGCTGTCGGGGGCCGACGTGACGGAGGAGGCGCGGGCGCAGGCGGGGCGATTGTTAGGGGCGGCGGCGTGAGCGTTGCTGCGGAAGACCCCGCCACCGAACTCGCGCGTCTCGCCGCCGAGGTTGCCGAGCACGCCGAGCGCTATCACCGCGATGACGCGCCGACGATCAGCGACACCGAATACGACGCGCTCATTCGGCGCAACGCCGAGCTGGAGGCTGCGCACCCCGAGCTGACGCGCGCCGACTCGCCGGCGGGCGCAGTCGGGGCGGCACCGGCGGCGGGGTTCGGCAAGATCACCCATGCGCGGCCGATGCTCAGCCTCGACAATGCCTTCGCCGACGGAGAGGTCGTCGACTTCGTCCAACGGGTGCGGCGCTTCCTCCGGCTGGCCGAGGATGCGCCGCTGGCGCTGACCGCCGAGCCCAAGATCGACGGCCTGTCGCTGTCGCTGCGCTACGAGGACGGTGCGCTGGTCACCGCGGCGACGCGCGGCAACGGCGCGGTCGGCGAGGACGTGACGGCGAACGTCGCGACCGTCGGCGACGTGCCGCGGCGGCTGCCGCCCGGCGCGCCGACGGTGGTCGAGGTGCGCGGCGAGGTCTACATGGCCAAGGCCGACTTCCTTGCGCTCAACGCCGCCCAGGCGGCGGCGGGCGGGCGGACGTTCGCCAATCCGCGCAACGCGGCGGCGGGTTCGCTACGCCAGCTCGACGTCGCGATCACCGCGGAGCGGCCGCTGCGCTTTCTCGCTCACGGCTGGGGCGAGATGAGCGCGCTCCCCGCCGACACCCAGGCCGGGGTCATGGCGATTTTCGCTAACTGGGGCTTCCCGGTCAGCGACCGGCTGACTCTCTGCGCCACGCTCGACGAGGCGCTCGCCGCTTATCGCGGCATCGAGACCGACCGTGCGCGGCTGCCGTTCGACATCGACGGAGTTGTCTACAAGGTCGACCGGCTCGACCTCCAGGCGCGGCTGGGGCAGGTCGCGCGCTCGCCCCGCTGGGCGCTGGCGCACAAGTTCCCCGCCGAGCGGGCGACGACGCGGCTGCTGGCGATCGACATCCAGGTCGGGCGGACGGGGCAGCTGACCCCGGTCGCGCGGCTTGAGCCGGTCGGCGTCGGCGGGGTCATCGTGATCAACGCGACGCTCCACAACGAGGACGAGATCGCGCGCAAGGACGTCCGCGTCGGCGACACGGTCGAGCTCCAGCGCGCCGGCGACGTCATCCCGCAGATCCTCGGCGCCGTCGCCGGCGAGGGCCCCCGCGGCGAGCCGTTCGCCTTCCCGACCGTCTGCCCGGCGTGCGGCAGCCACGCGGTGCGCGAGGCGGGCGAGGTCGCGCGGCGGTGCACTGGCGGGCTGATCTGTCCGGCGCAGCGAGTCGAGCGGCTGCGCCACTTCGTCGGCCGCCGCGCCTTCGACATTGAGGGGCTCGGGGCCGAGCGGATCGAGCTGTTCGTCGCCGAGGGGTTGATCGCAACGCCGGGCGACATGTTCCGGCTCGCCGCGCACCGCGACGCGCTCGTCGCGCGGAAGGGCTTCGACGCGGTGTCGGTCGACAAGCTGCTCGCCGCGATCGACGCGCGGCGTTCGATCGGCGTCGACCGCTTCCTCTTCGCGCTCGGCATCCGCCATGTCGGCGAGGTCGTCGCGCGCGACCTCGCGCGGGCGTTCGGGACCTACGATGCCTTCGCCGAGCAGGTTGCGGCGGCACGGGCGATCGCCTTCGAGCGGGCGCTCGGCGAAGGCGACGACAAGGCGCGTGTCCGTCGCGCCGCGACGCTCGCCGGCGTGTTCGCCATCGGCGGGGTCGGGCCTGAGATCGCGAGCGCGATCGTCGATTTCTTTGCCGAGGCGCATAATGTCGATCTCGTCGCCGACCTGCGCCGCGAGGTGGCGGTCGCGCCTTTCGCGGTCGCCACGCTGACCTCGGCGGTGACCGGGAAAACGGTCGTCTTCACCGGCAGTCTCGAGTCGATGAGCCGCGACGAGGCGCGGGCGCAGGCCGAACGGCTTGGGGCACGGGTCGCCGCCTCGGTCAGCGCGAAGACGAACATTGTCGTCGCCGGTCCCGGCGCGGGGTCGAAGGCGGCGAAGGCGGCGGCATTGGGCATCGAGGTGATCGACGAGGCGGCGTGGCTCGCGCTGGTCGCCGCGGCGGGCAGCTAACCGCGGCGGAGGACGAGCGTTGGCCATTCGCCCTGATCGCGGCGGGCGACGAGGCGGCAGCCGCGCGCGGTGTAGGCGGCGACGACGCGGCGCGCCTGGCCGATCAGCAGGCCGGCGAGGACGACGATACCGCCCGGCGCAAGCGCGGCGACGACCTCCTCCGCCATTGCGACGAGCGGACCGGCGAGGATGTTCGCTGCGATCAGACCGAACGGCCCGCGCAGGCGGCGGTGGCGCGCTCCCGCCGCGACGACGAGATCAATGGCACCGCCGCGGCGGCCGATGCGGACGCCGTTGGCGCGGATGTTCGCGCGGGCCACCGCGACGGCGACGGGGTCGATATCGCCGGCCACGACGTGAGCGTGCGGCCAGCGCCTTGCTGCCGCGAGCGCGAGGATGCCGGTGCCCGTGCCGAGATCGGCGATCCGCGCGAAGCCGCCCCGCGCCGCGCCGAGCCGCCGCCGGTTGCGCGCGAGGAGGTCGAGCATCTCGAGGCAGCCGCGCGTGGTGAAGTGCTGGCCGGTGCCGAAGGCCAGCCCCGCCTCGATCGCGAGGCCGATGTCGCCCGGCCGGACGGCGGCGGCGTGGGCGGCGGTATGGACGACGAACCGGCCGGCCCGAACGGGGGCGAACCCCGCCTGGCTCAGGCTGACCCAGTCGGCGTTGGCGATCGCCCCCACCTGCGCGCTGCCCGGGGCAGCCGACGGGGCGAGCGCGGCAAGCGCGGCGAGTTCGGCGGCGGTCGGCTGCTGCGCGAAATAGGCGTCAAGCGTCCAGGCGTCGGGCCGGGCCGGGTCGGGCTCGTTGACCACAAGCGTCGGCGGGTCGGCGGCGTCCGGTACAAGCTCTGCGGCGGGGACGGCTTCGGCCTCGGCGCGGGTCAAGAGCAGACGGACGCGCCAGGTCACGCCCATGTCTCGGCACGGACGGGCGCCGCGTCACCGCTGCGGCGAGGCGGCGGCGGAACGCGGTCGGTACGCGTGTATTCCTCGACCCGGTCGGGGCCGAGGTCGATCGCGTCGTCCAGCCGCCAGCGGCCATGCGCGGCGGCGAGGTCGGCGAGGCCGAGGCCGCCGATCGCCCGACGGCCGCCGACGACGATCGGCGCGCGGTAGAGCAGAAGGCGGTCGACGCGGTCGGCGGCGAGCAGGCCGGTCGCGACCCCTGCCCCGCCCTCGACGAGGACGGTTGATACCGACAGATCGGCGTCGAGGTCGGCGAGGTCGCGAAGTAGGAGCGCGTCGCCGACCCGCGCTCCGGTCGGGATCGCGGCGAGCGACCGGCTCAACACGGCGCGCCGCGGGGCGCGGTGCTCCAGGCCGTCGATCCGGACGTCGAGCGCTGGATCGTCGGCGGCAAGGGTTCCCGCGCCGACGACGATCATGTCGGCGCGCGCTCGCTCGAGGTGGGCGTGCGCCCGCGCGCGTTCACCCGTCAGCCACCGGCTCGACCCGTCGGCCAGCGCGAGCGAGCCGTCGAGCGACAGCGCCAGCTTGAGCGTGACGTGCGGCCGACCGTGGGCGAGACGGGTGAAAAAGCCGGCGGCGAGTCGCTCCGCCTCGGCCCGCCGGCCGCCGATCGCCACGTCGATGCCGGCCGCGCGGACGCGGGCAAACCCTTGGCAGGCGGTACGCGGATCGGGATCCGCGCCGCAGGCAACCACTCGCGCCACGCGGGAAGCGATCAGGAGGTCGGCACACGCCGGCCCGCGCGGCGAGACATGTGCACAGGGTTCGAGGGTGACGTAGGCCGTTGCTCCCCGGGCCGCCTGGCCGGCGGCGGCGAGCGCCACCGCCTCGGCATGCGGCCGCCCGCCCGGCTGGGTCCAGCCGCGGCCAACGACGCGGCCGTCTCGCACGATCACGCAGCCGACACTCGGGTTGGGCGACGTCCGCCCGACGCCGCGTGCCGCCAGCGCAAGTGCCGTGCCAAGCCAGCGGTCGTCGTCGGTCACTTCGCCTTTGGCGCGACGAAACCCTCGGGCTGGAGCGCCTTCGGCTGGGCGGCAATATACGCGTCGTACTGGTTCTGCGCCTTGACCCGCTCGGCCCCGCCGAGCGTCGCGATGTACCCGCGCGATGCGGCGGCGTCGACGCGAGCCTTAGTGGCGACCGCGGCTTGGTCGGCGGCCATGTCGGCGGAACTGCGATCGGCCGGCCAACTCTGGACGAAAACCACCGGCACCACCCGCCCCGAATAGCCCCAGCGCGATTCCAAGAGGAACAAGGCGACGATGGCGCCGACGATGGCCAGCGTAAGTCCGGCGATCACCAGCCGTGAGCGCGGCACGGCGCGCAGCCGTTCGAACCGCCCACCCGGCTCGGGCGGCCGCGACGGCGGAGGGAAATCCGCGTCGGGTCGCCACGTTTCGCGCGCAAGCGCCAGCGGCAGCCGCGCCGGCGGCGGCACCGGCCGCGACGCCGC
>CAHJWT010000179.1 GCA_903643075.1 Sphingomonadaceae bacterium
CGCCGCGGCCGGCTCGGCGCGTTCGAGCAAGGCGACCAGCCCCGCCACGATCGCCGCCGCGTCGTGCCCCGTCGCCCCGACCTCGACCTGTGCGCCGTGCGCTAGCCCAAGCGTCATCAGCGCAATGCTGCTCCGCGCGTCGGCCCGGCGCTCGCCGGCGGCAAGGTACGCCGTGGCGGCGAAGCGGCGCGCTGCGCTCGCGATCGCCGCCGCCGGGCGGGCGTGGATGCCGTGTTCGGCGGCGACGACGGCGATGGCCGTGACAGTCGAGCCTCCAGTGTGGGCGGCGGACGCCGCACGTCGCGGTCGCAGTTCCGCGATCGCGTCGCCGACGGTGACCGGGCCAGGCACACGGCGGGGCACAAAGGCGAACGCATCACCGTTGGTGACGACGACGGGTGTCAGCAGGCTGGTCGCCCGCGCTGCGAGGACGTCGAGGTCGAAGGTCAGGAGCAGTTGGCCCGCCTCGACGACTTCGCCGGCCGCGACATGAGCGGTGAAGCCCGCGCCCCCGAGCGCCACCGTATCGATGCCGACATGGAGCAGCAGCTCGGCGCCCGCCGCGGTGCGCAGCGTCACCGCGTGCCGCGTCGCGGCGACGGCGACGACCGTCGCGGCGCACGGCGCGTGGAGCGTCGTGCCGGTCGGATCGATCGCGACGCCGTCGCCAACCAGCCGCTCGGCGAAGGCGGCATCGGGGGCCTCGTCGAGCGGCCCAAGCCAGCCGGTCAGCGGTGCCGCCAGCGTGATCGTCACGTCGTCGGGCCCAGCCGTACCCACGCGAGCACGTGCAGCGGATCGGCGGTGCGACCGGTCATCGCCAGGCAAAGGTCGTGCCGCCCGGTCGCCGCCAGCGGGGCCGTCAGCGGCGTCACGACGCCGGCGCGAACGTCGGCGAGCGGCAGCTTCGCGACGACCGGTCCGGCGCAATCGTCGAGTCGGACGACGACCTCACCGCCCGGGGTCGCCGGCGGCCGCAGCGTCACCCTCGACGCCTGGTCGCCGAGCTGGAAGTTGAACGGCAGTACCGCCACCCCGACGCCGATCGCACCGATGCCGTCGAGGTCGGCCGCTGGCCAGCGCCAGCAGGCATCCATTATGTCGGTGAGGAACGGTCCGCCCTGACCGGCGAGGTTGAGGACGACACGCTCGCTGCACGGTGTCAGCTGCTGGCTAGCGCGGAATCGCAGGGCGGCGTCGTCGAGGGTACGCGTCGTTACCGGCGACACGGCGCGGCCAGCGGCGAAGCTCGCCGCGCGTATCGTCGTGCCAAGCGGAATGGTGACGGAAGCGGTCGCGAGTGGCGAGGCGGATCCGGGCATCGCGCCGTCGGTCGTGTAGCGTATCGGGTAGCCGAGTTGGTCAGCGAGCCGCACCGCCACCGTCGCACCGTCGCGCCGGGCGTCGATGTCGACGCCAACCGCTCCATCGTCCGCCCCCAGTCCTAGCCGGCGGTAGCGCGCCAGCTGCGCCGGCAGCCGCGTCACGAAGTCGGCCCAGTCCCGGCGCCGCGCGGTGGTCCAGCCGATCTCGGCGAGCGCCGCGGCGCGCGGCAGCGCCATGCGCTCGACATCGGCTTCCGTCGGCATGTGTTCGGTCCATAGGTTCGCCTGCACGCCAAGAATATGTGCGCGCTCGGTTTCGCCGACGGGCGTGTTAGGCGTGCCTGCCGGGAGCGGCGGGGCACCGGGATCATAGGCGTAGACGTCCGCCAGCGTTACGACCGTACCCCGCCCCGGCGGCTCGGTCGGCAGCGTCGACTGGCGATTGTCGAAATACAGCGTCGGCGCCGTCGCCATGACGACGTCGTGCCCGGCCCGGGCCGCTACCAGCGCCCCGTCGGCTCCGTGCCACGACAGCACCGCGTCGGTCGCGGGCAGCCCGCCGTCGAGGATCTCGTCCCAGCCTATCAGCCGCCGTCCGCGCGCGTTGATGAAGTCGCCGATGCGGCGGACGAACGCCGCCTGCAGCGCGGTCTCGTCGGCGATACCGGCGGTGCGCATCCGCGCCTGCGTCGCGGGGTCGGCGTGCCACGCCGTCTTGACCGCCTCATCGCCGCCGATGGCGACGAAGCGGCTGGGGAACAGGTCGACGACCTCGCCGAGGACGGTCGTCAGAAAGGCGAAGGTCGCGTCATCGGTCCGGTAGATCGACGGGAATATGCCCCAGTCGCCCGCCGCTTCCGCGCCGACGCCGGCGAAGCCGATTTGCGGATTGGCGCGGATCGCGGCGAGGGCATGGCCCGGCATCTCGATCTCGGGAACGATGGTCACGCCGCGCGCCGCCGCGTAGGCGACCAGTCCCCGCACCTCGGCCTGCGTGTAATAGCCGCCGTAGCGTCGTCCGTCGCGCTCGGTGCGGAAGCCGCCGACGGCGGCGAGGCGGGGGTAGGCCTTGATCTCGAGCCGCCACCCCTGGTCGTCGGTCAGGTGCCACTGGAGCACGTTGAGCTTGTGCCACATCATCCAGTCGATCGTCCGCCGGATGAAGTCGGTCGACTGGAAGTGGCGCGCACTGTCGAGCAGCAGACCGCGCCACGCGAAGCGCGGCGCGTCGACGATCGTCACCGGCGGCACCACGGACCCCCGCGCCGGCCGGTCGCCCGCCGTCGCCAACTGCCACAGCGTCACCGCGCCGTAGCGGAGGCCGGCGTCGGTCGCGGCGGTGATCGTCGTGCGGTGGTCGGCGACGATCACGCGGTACGCCTCGTCACCGCCGGGAACGATGTCGCGGACAAAAACGACGGCGTCGCCGCCGTGACGTCCGCCGGCGGGAAGGTCGAGCAGCGTCGCCAGCTGTCCCGCGACCTGCGCCGCGCCGGCGTCGCCGGGTGGGGTCCGGATCGCCGTGCCGCCGTCGAGACGGAGGCCCGCGCCGACGCCGGCCGCGACCGATGCCGGGCGCGGGATGACGTCGATCTCGGCCGCGCCGGCGGCGGTGGCGACCATCAGCAGGAGCGCGGCGAGCCTAAGCATCGGCCTCGTCCACCCCGACGCCGCCGATCCACGTGTCGACCACGTCGAGATCGTCGTCCAGCAGGACGAAGTCGGCGCGCAGGCCGACCGCGATGCGGCCTATCTCGTCGGCGAGGTCGAGGAATGCCGCCGGACTGCCGCTCGCCATGTGCGATGCCGTGGCGAGATCGACGCCGAGCAGGTCGATCGCATTGCGGACCGCCGCCACCATCGACAGGTCCGATCCCGCCAGCTGGCCGCCGGCATCGTAGCACGCCCCGTCGCGGACCTCGATCCGGCGTCCCTGAAGCTCGAACGACCCCCTGTCGCCGCCGACGCACGGCATCGCGTCGGTCACGAGCATCAGCCGCTCCGGGCCGCGGCTCCGCAACGCCAGCTTGAGCACGGCAGGATGGACGTGGCGGCCATCGACGATCAGCCCGCACCATGCGTCGCCCGTGAGCGCCGCGCCGACGACCCCCGGCTCGCGGCTGGTCAGGGGCGACATCGCGTTGAACAGGTGGGTGATGCCGGTGACGCCGTCCGCGAACGCCGCCTGCATATCGTCGAAGCTGGCGTCGGTGTGGCCGGCGGCGAGGGTCATCCCGGCGGCCCGGAGCGCCACGATCGCGTCGGCGTCGACCATCTCGGGGGCGAGCGTCACCAGCACGCGGCCGGGCCCCGGTGCGGTCAGCGTCGCCAGCCCTCGCGCGTCGAGGCGGCGGACGCGCTCGGCGGCGTGGATGCCGCGGCGCTCGGTATTGAGGAACGGCCCCTCGATATGCGCGCCGAGCACCCCCGGCACCCCGGCCGCGACTGCCGTGCGCATCGCCGCCAGTGCCGCGGCGACGACGGTCAGGTCGTCGCTGATCAAGGTCGGCAGGAAGCCGGTCGTCCCGTAGCGCCGGTGCGCCGCGCCGATCCGCGCGATCGTCGACACGCTTGGATCGGCGTTGAACAGTGCGTCGCCGCCGCCGTTGACCTGGGTGTCAATGAAGCCGGGCAGGAGGCGACGGCCGCCCAGATCGACGCGCTGGCCCGACGCGGTCAGCGACCCACGCGGGGCGATCGCCGCGATCCGACCATCGCGGACGAGGATGTCGGCGTCGCGTAGCCGACCCTCGGTCAGCACACATCCGTCGACGAACAGCCGGTCCATCACAGCGTCCGGGTGACCTTGCTCAGCCCGCCGGGGCGGTCGGGGTCGAACCCCCGCCGCCGGGCGAGGTCGTCGACGAGACGATACAGGCTCTGCGTCTGGAGCAGTGGTCGCAGCAGCGGGTGGCTCCGTCCGACCGGCAGCGCGACGATCCCGGGAGCCGGCTCACCGCCCGCCGCGACGACCGGCGCACCCTGTTCGGCCAAGACGCGGACGGTCGCGTCGACCCCCGGCCGTCCCGCATCGTCGGGGACGAGGGCGAACACGGGGAAGCCCGGTCCGGCGAGCGCCATCGGGCCGTGGCGGATCTCGGCGGCGCTGAACGCCTCGGCGTGGAGGCCACACGTCTCCTTGAACTTGAGCGCGGCCTCCTGCGCGACGCCGAGCGCCGGGCCGCGACCGACGACATAGAGGTGATCGGCGGCGGCCAGCACCGGCAATGCCGCCGACCAGTCGGCGGCCCACGCGGCGGCGAGCGACTCGGGCAGATCGGCGACGGCGGTGGCCAGACCCGCATCGTTCGCCCACGCCGCGACGAACTCTGCGATCGCAGCGAGGGTGCAGACGAACGACTTGGTCGCGGCGACGCTCGTCTCCGGACCGGCGGCGACGGGCAGGACGAGATCGGCGGCGGCGGCGAGGGGCGATGCCTCGTCGTTGACGATGGCGACGACGTACGCGCCGGCGGCGGATGCCGCGGCGGCGGCGGCGAGCAGATCGGGGCTGTGGCCCGACTGCGAGAGGACGAGGCACAGGCTGCCGGCGAGGTCGGGCCGCGCGGCATAGACCGACGCCACCGACGGCGGGGCCGACGCGGTCAGCACCTCGAGCTGGGTCTCGATCAGGTAGCGCGCGTAGGTCGCGGCGTTGTCCGAACTGCCGCGCGCGACCGTGACGACCGCGCGGGGCGGCGCGTCACGCAGCCGGCGGGCGAGGGCGGCG
>CAHJWT010000180.1 GCA_903643075.1 Sphingomonadaceae bacterium
CGCCGGCTCGCCGACCAGCAGCCCGGCGGCGAGCGCGGGCAGCGCGAACAGCGTCGCCGACAGGTAGCCGACGCTCCATCCGGCGCGGGTCGCGACGAACAGCACCAGCGCCCCCGCCCCCGCCGACCCGATCCGCCAGCCGTACTGCGCCATCCCCGAGCCGACGCCGAGCTGCCGTGGCGTCAGGCTCTCGATCCGCACCGCGTCGATGACGATGTCGTACGTCGCCCCCGAGAAGGCGACGGCGAGCGCGGCGGCGACCGTCGTGCCCAGCGCCGCGTGCGGGTCGGTCGACCCCAGCCATGCGACCGACGCCATGACCATGACCGCGGCGACGAGCAGCCACGCGCGCCTCTGGCCGAGGAGCGGCGCGAGGATGGGCAGCCGCACCTTGTCGACCGCGGGCGCCCAGATCGGCTTGAAGCTGTAGATCAGGATGCCGAGCGAGAAGGCGGTCACCGCTTTCTTGTCGATCCCCGCCTCGGCGAGCCGCGTCGTCAGCGTCGACGCGATCATCGCGAACGGAAAGCCCGACGAGATGCCGAGGAGCAGCGCGGCGAACGGCGCGCGTTCGAAATAGGGGCGGATGCCGGCGAGGGGGTCGGGGCGGAGGGTCACCGGCCAATCACTTCGAGATGCCGCCGACCTTCGGGCACGGCGGCAGCCGCAATGCTTCGGTCGAAGGTTGCGAGACGGCCGCTACGCGCGCGGGCGAGCGCAAGCAGATACGTGTCAGTCAAGGACTTCGGCCCCGCGAGCTTGTCGCGGTCAACATAACGCCGGTCGACCAGAGAGATGTCGTCGCTCCAGAATTCATGGTCGGCGCGGACGCACAGATCGGCGACGTAGCCGGCGAGCTCGCTGGTCGATCCGGCACCGCCGGCGTAGCCCTTGCCCGCCATGATGCGGATAGCTCCGTTCTGGGTTAGCGGGCACGACGCCCACCCGTCGTCGAGGCGCGAGAACCAATCGTTGGCGCGCGCGTGGTGCAAATGTTCGGGGTCGAGCAGGGCGATGAGGACGTTAACGTCGAGCAGCGTTCTCACGGCATCTCGTCGCGCAGGCGGTTGACCAGTTCCATGGTAATCGGGGTCGCCAGACCGCGCCGCGGCAAGGTCCGGATGCCGTTGCGATTCACCTCGGTCGGCAGGTCGCGGCGCAAACCGGTACGGGCGAGTTCGGAGACGACGGCGCCGATCGTGGTCCGTCGCGCCCGCGCGAGTTCGCGCCCGGCCGTCAGGATGTCGTCGTCGATATCGAGCGTCGTCCGCATCGTCCCTCTCCGCACCGCGCATCTAGCATCACGCGCCGCGTGACTCAATCGTCGCGCACTCAATCATCGGTCTCGTCACCGCCGCGCTAGCCCGTGCGCGAGCAGATCACCCCCCGCGCGCGCCACTTCGGTCAAGTCAGCACCTTTGCCCCACACGCCGAAGCGCAACCCGAGGAACACGTTCATCCCCATGATCGCCCACGCCCTCACCTCGGCGTCGCCAGGGGCAATCTCGCCGCGGTCGGCGGCGGCGGCGAGGCGGGCGGCGATGCGGGTGGCGAAGCGCTCATAGTGGGCGCGGTAGCTCGCCGGGGCGACGAACTCGGCCTCGTCGATGATGCGGTAGATCTCCTTGTGGGCGCGGGCGAACTCGAGGAAGGCGAGCTGCGCCGCGCCTTCGGCGGCGAGCTGGTCGGACTGCGCCGCCAGCCGCGGGCGGACGAAGTCGCCGACGCGGTCGGACAGGTCGCCGACGAGCGCGGTGAACACCGCCTCCTTGCTGGCGAAGTACGTATAGAAGCTGCCGATGGCGACGCCGGCGCGCGCGGTGATCGCGCTGATCGACGCGTCGTGGAAACCCTTCTCGCCGAACTCGTCGGTCGCGGCGTCGAGGATCGCGCGCAGCGTCCGCTCGCCGCGCGCGGTCTTGGGGGCCTTGCCGGCGGTGTTGCGCGCCGTTGCCGCCGACGCCCCATTCGTCGTCATCCTCCCCCTCGCAATTCCAGTTGAAACCCGGTTCAGGTTTCAGTATGTCCCGTTCCGACAAGGCGCAAGCAAAAGCGCTCGGCGGGCAAGGGGCGGATCATGAAGTTTACGGCAACAATCGCGCGCGCGGCACTTCTCGGCGCAAGCCTCGCTGCGGTAGCGGCCGCGAGCGCGCAGACACTCCCCGTGCCCGAAGTTAGCACCGCGACGAACGGTGTCGTCGTCGCCGCCGACGGCACGTCGCAAGACATCGTCGTCACCGCGCGGCGGCGCGGCGAGAATCTGCTGACCGTCCCGATCGCGGTCACCGCCTTCTCGGCCGACAAGCTGGCCAAATCGGGCGCAATCGATCTGACCGATCTCCAGACGACGACGCCGAACATCACGCTGAAAGACGCACGCGGGACCAACTCGACGCTCGCCGCCTTCATCCGCGGCATCGGCCAGCAGGACCCGGTGCCGGGGTTCGAGGCCGGCGTCGGCATCTACCTCGACGACGTCTACCTCAACCGGCCGCAGGCCGCCGTCCTCGACATCTACGACGTCGACCGCATCGAGGTGCTGCGCGGGCCGCAGGGGACGCTCTACGGCCGCAACACGATCGGCGGCGCGGTCAAGTACGTGACCAAGCGCCTGCCCGACCACTTCGCGCTGACGCTGCGCGGCACCTACGGCAGCTACAACGACGGCGACGGCGTCATCACGGTGTCGACGCCGCTCGGCGACGCGGTCAAGGTCGGCGTGTCGGGGGCGCGGCTGACTCACGACGGCTTCGGCCGCAACCTGACCAACGGCCTCGACAACTACAACAAGGATGTCTGGGCCGGGCGCGGCACGATCGAGTTCGCCCCCGTCGGCAGCGGCTTCTCGGCGCGGATCACCGGCGACTATACCTACGACCAGTCGAACCCGCGCAACGGCCACCGCCTGATCCCCGGCCTGCTGTCGGGGACACCGGTGCTGGCCAACCTCTACGACACCCAGGCCGGGCTCAACAATCCGGTGTCGCTGGTCGAGGGCGGCGGTGTCTCGGTCGCGCTCGATCTCGCCCTCGACGACCATTTCACGCTGCGGAGCATCAGCGCCTTCCGCGCCGATACCAGCCACACGCCGATCGACTTCGATTCGCTGGCAGCCGCCGATGTCGACGTGCCGGCGGTGTACCGCAACGAGCAGACCAGCCAGGAGGTGCAGCTGCTCTACAAAAGCGAAAAATTGAACGGTATCGTCGGCTACTATTTTCTCGACGCGCGCGCGCGGACGGCGTTCGACGTGCTCCTCTACACGACGCTGCCTGGCCTCGACGCCTTCACCCGCGGCGACGTCAAGACGTCGACCAACTCGGTCTTCGCCGACTTCACCTACGACTTCACCCCGCGACTCAGCCTGTCGGCCGGCGGCCGCTACACGTGGGACACGCGGACGTCGGTCATCTTCAAGCAGAATTACCTCGGCGGGGTGACCCAGGACTTCGGCGGCAGCCCGACCGCGCTCGGCGCGCCGGCGACCGACTTCAACGGCCGCGCAACGTTCAAGCGCTTCACCCCGCGCGTCTCGCTCAGCTGGAAATATGCCGACGACCAACTCGCCTATGCGTCGTACAGCGAGGGCTTCAAGGGCGGCGGCTTCGATCCGCGCGGCAGCGGCGTGTCGGCCCCGATCAGCAACGCAGCCGCCGGGCGGACGCCGCAGGACATCTACAATTACCTGCTGTTTCGGCCGGAATCGGTCCGCAGCTACGAGGCGGGCCTCAAGGGCTCGCTGTTCGACCGCCGGCTGACCTATGCCGTCGACGGCTTCTATTCCGATTACACCGACGTCCAGATCCCGGGATCGGTCGGCGCGGTGGTCGGCGGCATCCCGACCTTCATCGGCATCACGACCAACGCCGCCAAGGCGAGGATCGTCGGCGCCGAGGCCGAGGCCAACGCGATCCTCGCGCGCGATTTCGCCGGCGACGGCAGCCAGTTGTTCCTCAACGGCACGCTCGGCTACCTCGACCCCAAGTACCGGAGCTTCATCGGCCCGACCGGGGTCGACGTGTCGGCGGTCCGCGTCTTCCAGAACACGCCGAGCTGGACGGTCAGCGGGACCGGCGGCTTCGGCGTGCCGGTGGCGCACGGCCAGCTGTCGGGATCGGTCACCGTCGCCTACCGCAGCCTGACCCACCAGTTCGAGACCGCGAGTCCCTTCCTCGACCAGCCGGGCTATACTTTGCTCGAAGCCAACCTCGATTACGTCTTCCCCGGCGGCCGCTACTCGCTCGGCGTCCACGGCAAGAACCTGACCGACGTCCGCTACAAGACCGCCGGCTATCAGTACATCGCCGCGACGATCGCCGGGGTGCCGATCCTCAACGCCGCCGGCGGCTACACGCCGACGCTCGGCAAGGAGGGCATCGCCACCGCCTTCTACGGCAACCCGCGGCAGGTGCTGGCGACGTTCACCGCGAAATTCTGACCGGCTTGCCGTACGTCCCGGCGGCGGCAATAGCGGACCGATGACAACGCGCCTCCGCGATCTGATCGGTATCCCCGGCGGGCGGGCACGCGTGCCGACGCCGGCGCTGATCGTCGACGTCGACGCGCTCGAGGCGAACATCGCCGCGATGGCCGCGCGGGCGCGCACGGCAGGACTCGCGCTGCGGCCGCACGCCAAGAGCCACAAGTCGGCGACGATCGCGCGCAAGCAACTCGCGGCGGGTGCGGTCGGGGTCTGCTGCGCCAAGCTCGGCGAGGCCGAGGCGCTGATGGCGGCCGGCGTCCGCGGCATCCTCGTCACCTCGCCGATCGCGATGCCGGTGCTCGCCGCCCGCGCCGCCGCGCTGGCCGCCGATCCCGGCTTCGCCATCGTCGTCGACCATCCCGATGGCGTCGCTGCGCTCGCTGCCGTGGCGACGGACACACCGCTCGCCGTCCTCGTCGACGTCGACGTCGGCCTCGGCCGGACCGGGGTCGCCGACCCCGCCGCCGCAGTCGCGCTCGCCGACGCCATCGCCGCCGCGCCGGGGCTGCGGTTCGCCGGGCTGCAAGGCTAG
>CAHJWT010000181.1 GCA_903643075.1 Sphingomonadaceae bacterium
CCGCGCTGGCAGCGCCGCCGCCGCGATGCGCCGAGCGTCGTCGGGGTTGACCGGCGGGGCCTTGATCCCCGGCCGGATTAGCTGCCCCAGCGCCCACACCCGGCCCAGCGCCCGCGCCGAGGGCTGCGCCACGCCGAGCGCCGTCGCGCACGCCCCGAACAGCGTCCCGCCGCGCCGGTCGAGGTGATCGTCGAGCGCCTTTCCCGCAAGCCGCTCGTCGAGGAGCAGCGCGAGGAAGGCGTCCTCGAGCGGCTCGAGCGCCTGGCCACGCACCCCGAGCGGCAGCGCTTGCGCCGCGAGGGCAGCGAGGACGGGCTGCGCGGGGGGTGGCGCGATGTCGAGCCGCGCCAGCGCCTCGCGCCACCACGCCAGCCGGATCTCGCCGAGCATCGCCTCGGTCGTCGTCGCGACCACCGCCGCCAATTCAAGATCAAGTGCATGGAGCGCGAACAGCGCCGGGCGGACGGTGGCGGGCGAATAGAGCGTCGCGAGCCAGCGGTCACGGTCACGTGCGCGGACGAGGTCGGCGGCGGGGTCGGGCATGATCATTCGCTGCCGCGCGCGATCGGCAACGGCAAGATCGCTGCGGCAGCCTGTGCAATAGCTCGTGGCGGAGCCCCATGGAACGCCTTTGCCGGGCAATCGGTGGTCATGCTACGGTCGAACCTATGAATGCGCCGGTCGCCGTTTCCGAACAGCCCTATCGCGCCTGGCTGCAGGTCGACGCCTACCTGCTGCTCGGCGAATCCGGGGCGCTTGACGGACTGGGCAGGACCGAACTTATAGACGGGGAAGTCCTGCGAACGAATGCGCAATATATTAGGCATTCGTACGCGAAGTCGCTGCTCTTTCTGTCGGTCACCGAAGCCCTGCGCCGCAGCGAGCGGCCGCTGATCGCGCTAGTCGAAGCGTCCGTCGCTATGCCGCCCTTCGATGTGCCGGAGCCGGACATCGCCGTCGTCGCCCCTCCTCTATACGGCAAGCTGCTGCCGCTCGCTGCCGTCGCTCTCCTCGTCGAGGTCGCCGAGACGACGCAGCGCTACGATCTCGGGCGGAAGGCCGTCGTTTACGCCCGCGCTCGCGTTCCGGAGTATTGGGTGGTCGATCTGGTCGCCGGCGAGGTCGTCCGCCATGCCGAACCAGACGACTCCGGCTACGCCGCGGTCGATCGGGTACCGTTCGGCGCGCCGGTGGCGGCACGGACCATGGCCGACGTGATCATCGCGACGGCCGACCTGCTGATGCTGCCCGAGCGTTAGCGCCAGCACCGCGCGAGGAGAAGCGCGACGGTTCGCCCGGTCACCGCGTCAGCCGCTTGTACGTCAGCTTCGTCGGCCGGTCTGCTGCGTCGCCCATGCGCGCGTGCTTGTCGGCTTCGTACGCCTCGAAGTTGCCCTCGAACCACTCGACGTGGCTGTCGCCCTCGAACGCGAGGATGTGCGTCGCGAGGCGGTCGAGGAAGAAACGGTCATGGCTGATGACCACGGCGCAGCCGGCGAACGACTCCAGCGCCTCCTCGAGCGCGCGCAGCGTCTCGACGTCGAGGTCGTTGGTCGGCTCGTCGAGAAGGAGGACGTTACCGCCCTGGACGAGCATCTTGGCCATGTGGACGCGGTTGCGCTCGCCGCCCGACAGCTGGCCGACCTTCTTCTGCTGGTCGGCCCCCTTGAAGTTGAAGCTGCCGACATAGGCGCGGGTCAGCACCTCGTTCTTGCCGAAATAGAATTTCTCGGACCCGCCCGAGACCTCCTCCCAGACATTGTGATTGGCATCGAGCGCGTCGCGCGACTGGTCGACGTAGCCGAGCTTGACGGTGTCGCCGACGCGGATCGACCCGCTGTCGGGCGTCTCTTGCCCGGTCAGCATCCGGAACAGCGTCGTCTTGCCGGCACCGTTCGGGCCGATGACGCCGACGATGCCGCCGGGCGGCAGGCTGAAGCTGAGGTCGTCGATCAGGACGCGGTCGCCGAAGCTTTTGGTCAGATTCTTCGCTTCGATCACGGTGCTGCCAAGGCGCTCGGGAACCTGGATCAGGATCTGCGCGGTGCCGAGGCGGCGGTTGGCCTGCTTCTCGACGAGTTCGTCGAACGCCTGGATGCGCGCCTTCGACTTGGTCTGGCGCGCCTTGGGGGATGAGCGGATCCACTGGAGCTCGTCGCGGATCGCGCGCTCGCGGCTCTCGTCCTCGCGGCTTTCCTGCGCCATGCGCTTGACCTTGGCCTCGAGCCACGCCGAGTAGTTGCCCTCGAACGGGATGCCCTTGCCGCGGTCGAGCTCGAGGACCCACTTGACGACGTTGTCGAGAAAATAGCGGTCGTGGGTGACGAGGATGACGCACCCCGCATAGTCCTGCAGGTGCTTTTCGAGCCACGACACGCTCTCGGCGTCGAGGTGGTTGGTCGGCTCGTCGAGCAGCAGGATGTCGGGCTTTTCGAGGAGCAGCTTGCACAGCGCGACGCGGCGCTTCTCGCCGCCCGACAGCTTGTCGACCGACGCGTCGCCCGGCGGGCAGCGGAGCGCGTCCATCGCGATCTCGAGCTGGTTGTCGAGCGTCCACCCGTCGACCGCGTCGATCTTTTCCTGGAGGACGCCCATCTCCTCCATCAGCGCGTCGAAGTCGGTCGCGTCCTGGGGATCGGCCATCTCGGCGGCGACCGCGTTGAACCGCTCGACCATGTCGGCGACCGGACGCACCCCGTCCATGACGTTCTCGCGGACGGTCTTGGCGGGGTCGAGCTGCGGCTCCTGCGCGAGGTAGCCGACGCGCACCCCCTCGGCGGCCCACGCCTCGCCCTGGAAGTCCCTGTCCTGGCCGGCGATGATCTTCATCAGCGTCGACTTGCCCGCGCCGTTGGGGCCGATCACGGCAATCTTGGCTCCGGGCAGGAAGCTGAGGAACAGGTCCTTGAACACCGGCTTGCCGCCGGGATAGGCCTTGGTCAGGCCCTTCATGACAAAGGCGTACTGATAACCGGCCATGGCGTAGGTGAGGCTTTCGGCTGCTGCGGGAAGTCGCGTCGCCTTAGCGCAGGTCGGCCCCGTCCGGCAACGCGCGAAGCGCCGCCACGGCGATCGTGCCGGTCGGAACGAATGGCGGCCCGGCGCGGAACCGGCGCGGTCGCTGCCGGTTGGACAGCTGTACTAGGTCGGCAACACGACCGCGAATGGTTGGCACATATGGACGAGATGATGCGCGAGGATACGGCTGAGCGGCGTGAGGCGGTCGATACGACCGGCTTCGCCATGTTGCTGGCGCAGCTCGACCACACTGACCGCGTTGCCCCGCTCGACGATGGTCTGCGTCGACTGTCGACCTCGGCGAGCGTCCTGCGAAGCAGAGTGCGTTAAACTACTGTAGCGTTAGCGCCGCCGGGATCGCGGCCATGGCGGCAAGTTTGTAGCGTAGCGTTCGTTCGCTGATGCCCAGCCGTTCGGCGGCATCGCGGCGTCGTCCGGCGCAGGCGGCGAGGGTCGCCCGGATTGTTGCGTGCTCATGGTCGCGCACGCTGCATACAAGCGGTGCCTTCGACGGCGGTGCCACGTCGAGCAGGATGTCGTCGGTGGCGATACGACCGCCGTCGGCAAAGATCGCGGCGCGGGCGATGACGTTGCTGAGCTCCCTCACGTTGCCCGGCCAGCTATGGTCGACCAGCTTGGCAAGCACGGCGGGCGTCGGCCACGCGACCACCTCCTGGCTCAACCACAAGGCGGCGGCGATCGGCACGATATCGGCCGGACGGGCGGCAAGCGCCGTCGTCGTCAACGGAAAGATAGCGAGCCGGTAAAACAGGTCGGCGCGGAAGCGGCCGGCCTCGATCTCTTCAGCGAGGTCGCGGTTCGCGGTCGTAACGATGCGCGCGTCGACCGCGACGGGGGATGTCGCCCCGACCGGCAGCACTTCGCGTTCCTGCAACGCGCGGAGGAGCTTGGCCTGAAGCGCCAACGGCAGTTCGCTGATTTCGTCGAGGAGCAGCGTTCCTCCCGCGGCGGCGCGGAACAGCCCCGGCGCGCTCCCGGTTGCGCCGGTGAAGGCACCGCGCTCGTAGCCGAACAGCGTCGCCTCGAGCATGGTCTCGGGGATCGCGGCACAATTGACGGCGACGAACGGCCCGTCGCGCCGCGGCGACCGCCGGTGGATGAAGCGCGCCAAGACCTCCTTCCCCGTCCCGGTCGGCCCGGTGATTAGAACGCCGACCTCGCGCGATGCCACCCTCGCCGCGAGGCCGACGAGCGCCGCCGATCCGGGATCGTCGCCGGCGGGCGCGTCGCCGCGCGCGATCGCTGCGAGCAGCGCCGCGGCGAAGACGGTATCGGGCGGGTCGAAGTCGAGCCGCCGCCGGCCGGTCCGCGAACATGTCGTCAGGCCGGTCATTCCGCTTGCGGCGACGACGACCTCGCCATCGGGTTCGTCGTCGGTCACGACGCGAACCGGACGCCGCCCGACCGGCTTGTCCACCGCATCGGCCAGTCGCGGATGAAGCGCCCGGGCCGCCGGCGACAATTCGACTCCATGACCCATCATCCCCGCCCTCGCCCGCCCATGACCCGTCCACAAGGAGGAGCAAAGAGCGTGCCAAGCTCAGTCAGTAGCGTCGAGGGCGCAACCGGCGGCCGAAACGTCAACGCGTTGACGCCGACGCGTCAGATGGTTGACGCCAGCCGTGATCCTGACGCCGGGTCGGTCGCATGGGTCGCGACGATCGTGCCGCCGCCGAGGATGCGGTCACCGGCATAAACGACCGCCGCCTGCCCGCGGGCAACGCCGAACTCGGGTTCCGCGAAGTCGATCCGCGCCGCGTCGCGGTCGACCGTCGCCGGGACGACGCGACCGGTCGAGCGCAGCCTGACGCCGATCTCGCTCGCAGGCGGCCCGACGAGCCAGTTTACCGCGCCGAGATCGACGGTGTCGATGGCGAGCGCCGCGCGGGGTCCGGCGACGACGCGCCGCGCCGCGGCGTCGACCGCGACGACATAGAG
>CAHJWT010000182.1 GCA_903643075.1 Sphingomonadaceae bacterium
GCTGGCGACGCTCCCCGCCGCGGCAGGGACGCGCCTTGATGTCCGCTGGGCGACGGCCCGGACGGCGTTGGCGCTCGGCGACTGGACGCGCGCGCGGCGCGAAGCCGAAGCGATGCTCGCCGCGCCCGGCCTGTCGGCGCTGCAGCGGTCCGAGGCCGAGCTGCTGCGCGGCGAGGCGGCGGGCGAGCAGGGAGATGCGCCGGCCGCATTCGCTGCGGCGGTCGCCGGCAAGACCTCGCTCCATGACCTATATGCCGACCTCGCCGGATCGCACGAGGGCGAGGCGGCGAAGTCGCGGCGGCTCGGCCACTGGTGGGAAGCAGCGCCGGCGGCGGCGTGGGAGCCCGCCTCGCGCGGTGCTACGGCGATCGCCGGCGAGGCGGCGGCGCACGCCTTCATCCTGAGCTTCCCACGGTCGGGGACGACGCTCCTCGAGCAGGTGCTGGCCGGCCACGACGCCGCCGCCGTCCTCGAGGAAGCGCCGACCTTGGCCGATCACTACGCCGAGCTCCTCGCCGACGATGGCAGTTGTGCGCGCCTCGCGATGCTGACCGCGGTCGAGGCCGACGCGTGGCGCGCGCGGTATTGGGCGACCGTCGCGGCGCACGGCGTCGACCCGCGCGGCAAGCTATTCGTCGACAAGGCTCCGGCGGGGACGCTGACGCTGCCGCTGATCGCGCGGCTGTTCCCGGCGGCGCGGATCGTGTTCGCCGTGCGCGATCCGCGCGACGTCGTCCTCAGCTGCTTCCGGACCGCCTTCCAGATGAACGCGATGACCTATGCCTTCACCTCGCTGACGGAGACGGCCGACTGCTACGACGCGGTTATGACGATGGCGGCCGTGTACCGGCGACGAACGGCGCTCGCGACGACCGAGGTCCGCCACGAGGCGCTGGTCGCCGATCCGGCGAGCGAGATCGCGCGCCTCGCCGCTTTCCTCGGGTTGCCCTACATGCCGGCAATGGCCGACGTCGCCGCGACGGCCGCACGCCGCGATGTGCGGACGCCGAGCGCGCGGCAGGTCCGCGCCGGGATCAACCAACGCGGGATCGCGCGCTGGCGGAGCTATGCCGCCGACCTCGCGCCCGTCCTGCCGACGCTCGCGCCGTGGGTCGCGGCGTTCGGCTATCCGCCCGAGTAAGCCGGCCCCTAGAATTTGGCGCGGACCCCGAAGAACACCTGCGTGCCGTTGGCGTAGACCGCGCGCGGCTGGTCGGTGTTCGCAGCGTAGTATTTCAGCTTGGCGTTGGTCATGTTGAGCGCGTCGACCGTCAGCGTGATGTTCGGCGTGATCGCGAAGTTGGCCGAGCCGTCGAGCGTGCCGTAGTTGCTCTGGTTCTCGAAGCTCGCCCGGTCGAGCCCGACGAAATAGTGCGACCGGTACGTATAGGCGACGCGGACGTTGAGCGGGCCTTTGTCGTAGTAGCCGACGACGTTGTAGGTATACTTCGACGTGCCGACGAGCGGGCCGCCCGAGCCGTCGTGGGCGTCGACATAGGTGGCGTTCGCCTGGAAGCCGAAGCCGTAAGCGATCGGCTGCTGCACCTGCAGCTCGACCCCCGACAGCTGCCCGGTCGTGTTGACCGGCGACGAGATCGTGTACTGGTGGAAGCTGTTGTCGAGCTGGGTGAAGTAGGTGCCGGTGCTGGTGCCGAAGGCGACATACGATTGCAGGTCGTCGTGGAAGACGCTGACCGCAGCGAGCGCGGCCTTGCCGTAGTACCATTCGAGGCTGCCGTCGAACACCGTCGCCTTGACCGGCTTGAGGTTCGGGTTGCCGCCGCTGCCGGTGAAGTTGGTGTCGGTCAGCGAGACGGTGCCGCCGAGCGCGCTGAAGTCGGGCCGCGACAGCGTCTCGGCCGCCGCCAGCCGGAGCAGCACGTTCTTCTTCAGGTCGAACACCAGATTGATGCTCGGCAGGAAGTCGACGTAGGTATGCTTGACCTCGTTGATGTAGAACGGGCCGTAGGCCGACGTGGTGATGACGTTCGGCGCGCAGTTGGTGCCCGGCGTGCACGTCACCGGCACATTGACGAAGGCGTCCTCGTCGGTGCTGGCGACGCGCAGGCCGACGTTGCCGCGCCAGCCCTCGCCGCCGATGTGGGCCATGATGTAGCCCTCGATGTCGGTCTCCTTGACCTTGAACTCGCCCGGCCAATACTCGTTCGCTGGCTGGACGATGTGCGACAGCGGTCCGCGGAACGGGTTCTGGATGTTGTTGATGACGGTGGTGATCGTCGCGGGATCGCCGGCCAGCGGGACCAGCAGGCCGGGGATGCCGAGCGCGCCGGCGTTGAACCCCGACGGGTAAAGCGCGGGTTTGACGGCCGAATAGTTGAGCAGGCCGGGGCTGTAGCATTGACCGTCGGCCCCCAGCGTGCAGCCGCGGTCCCAGCCGATCGTCTGGCGCTTGTGCCCGGCCGCACGGACGCCGGCGTCGATCGAGCGGAACGCGCCGCTGTCGACGTCGTAGTGGGCATCGACCTTGCCGTAGATCTCCTGGTCGGTCGAGGTGAAGGTCTCGTTGATCGCGAAGTCGTTCGATACGCCAACGGGGCTCGCCGGGTTGATGTTCGCCGTCGTCACCGCGAAGCCGTTGCCCGACGGCGCGTAGCTGACCCCGGTCGGAGCATCGACCTCGAAGAACGGCGACGACGGGGTGCGGCCGGTGCCGTGGGTATAGCCGACCTGGCCGGTGATCGTCAGCCGGTCGCTCGCCTTGTAGGTCGCGTCGAGGTTGGCGAAATAGCTTTCGGCGTTGGCATTGGGGCGGACGATGTTGTCGGCGACGATGCCTTCGATCGGCTGGCCGGCGAAGGGGCCCGACGGCGCGACGAGCGGGAAGGTGGCGGCGACGAGCGTGCCGTTCTTGACGGTGTAGCTCGACGGCACGTTGCGGTCGATCTCGCGCGACCCCCAGTAGAGGTAGTTGTCGTTGACGTTGGTCGCGTCGAGGTACGAGTAGAAGCCGCTGGCGTTGAACTCGAGGCGGTCGCTCGCCTTCCAGTCGATCGTCGCGACGCCGCCCTTGCGCGTGCGCTCCTGGGTGAACAAAGTCGAGCCGATGAGTGTCGGGGCCTGGACGCCGACCAGCGACGGGATCGCCGCCCCGGTCGCGTTCGCCGCGGTGATCGCCGAATAGCCGAGCGTCTCCTGGCCGTAGCGGCGGAGGCTCCGCTGTTCGTAGAACCCCTGGACGATGACGCCGAGCGTGTTGTCGTCGTTGTGCCAGCCGATCAGGCCGTTGACCTGCGGCTTGGTAGCGTGACTCTGGGTGTTGTAAGCGCCCTGCGCCGAGCCTTCGAAGGTCCACGTGTTCTGAAGGCTGAGGCCGCTGCGGAGGCGGAGGTCGATCGAGCCGGCGACGCCGCCTTCGAGCAGCGAGGCGTCCTGCGTCTTGTTGACGACCACCGCCGAGACGATCTCCGAAGGCAGCAGGTCGAAGGCGGTCGAGCGTCCGACCGTCTGAAACTGGTCGAGGACGAACCAGTCGCCGGTCGACACGGCGTGACCGTCGATCGTCACCTGCGTCAGGCTGGGCGAGGTGCCGCGGATTGAGACGCGGTCGTTCTCGTCGAAGCCGCCTTCGCCGCTCGCCGCCGACGAGGTGTTGATGCCGGGCAGGCGCTGGAGCGCGTCGGCGACGTTCTTGTCGGGGAGCTTGCCGATGTC
This sequence comes from Sphingomonadaceae bacterium, assembly GCA_903643075.1. GTDB lineage: Bacteria > Pseudomonadota > Alphaproteobacteria > Sphingomonadales > Sphingomonadaceae > Polymorphobacter_B. The sequence goes on from CAHJWT010000182.1 coordinate 3,673, forward strand.
CTCGGCCGAGATGGCGTCGACGTGGTTGTCGCTCAGCCGCTTGATCTCGATCGCGCGCTCGAGGCTGGCGCGGACGCCAGTGACGATAATCTCGTCGGTGCTGGTCGGGTCGGCGGCCAGCGCGGGCGCGGCGAGCATCAGCGCCCAGCCACTGGCGGTGCCGATCAGAGCGGTGCGGCGGTCGATCATTGCAGTTGTCCCCTTCATTACCCGCGAAAATTTCTAAGACCAATTACAAACCAACGGCGAGCTTTTCTCCACGTACGTTGCAGGCGTGACCAATCTTGTCATCAAACTGGCACGAACGATCACGATTGCGCAAGCCCAAAAAAGTATCTTTCTAATACCAATATTTGGGTGGTATGAACCGCGGTCCGCCGTTGGCATAAGCCGGCGCGAGAGATCCGGGACAGAGGTGTTCGTGGGGTTGGTTGACGTCATCGGCGAGCTTGACCGGGAGGCCCCGGGCCCGCTGTATCAGCGGCTGCACCGCGCGTTGCGCGACGCCATCGCCGACCGCCGGCTGCAGACCGACGAGGCGCTGCCCGCCGAGCGCGACATCGCCATCGGCCTCGGTATCTCGCGCATCACGGTCAGGAAAGCGATCGATGCGCTCGTCGAGGAAGGCCTGGTCACCCGCCGTCACGGGGCCGGCACCTTCGTCGCGGCGCGAATCGAGAAGAGTTTCTCCATGCTCAGCTCGTTCTCTGAGGACATGGTCTCGCGCGGCCGGGTGCCGCACAGCGTCTGGTTGTCGCGCGGCACGGGGACGGTGACGCCCGAGGAATCGATGTCGCTCGGCCTCAGCCCGGGCACGCAGGTCTATCGCTTCAACCGGATCCGCTTTGCCGACGACGCGCCGATGGCGCTCGAGGTGTCGACGGTGCCCGCCGTCTGCCTGCCGTCGGCCGACGTCGTCGATACGTCGTTGTATGAAGCACTCGAAGCGACCGGCAACCGTCCGGCGCGCGCCCTGCAGCGCCTGCGTGCGGTGCTGTTCACGGCCGAGCAGGCGGCGCTGCTGACGCTCGAGGCCGGCGCGCCGGGGCTGCTGATCGAGCGGCGTGGCTTTCGCGCCGACGGCACGACGGTCGAGATCACCCACTCCTACTACCGCGGCGACAGCTACGACTTCGTCGCCGAGCTGAACGTCGGGACATGACGGTCTGCGCCCTGCCGGCGACGGCGATGCTGACCGAGGCGGCCGAGGGACCGGGGCGCGTCGCCGGCGGACGGCTGCGCCGGGCCCCGGCGATCGCCGCCCT
>CAHJWT010000183.1 GCA_903643075.1 Sphingomonadaceae bacterium
GGCGGCGCGGTGCGGCGTCGCGCCCGAACGCGCCGGGGTCGTCCTGCCGCTCGCGGTTGCGCTGTTCCGCCTCGCCGCGCCGGCGTCGATCGTGATCGTGACCCTGACGCTCGCGCGGTTGACCGGCGTCACGCTCGCGCCGCCGGCGCTGGCGGTCGTCGGTGGCCTGGCCGTGCTGGGGACACTGGTCATCGCCGGCCTGCCTAACCAGGCGACCTTTCTTGCCGCCTATGCCCCGCCCGCGCTCGCAGTCGGCGTCCCGATCGAACTGCTGCCGCTGTTCCTCGCGGTCGACGTCATCCCCGACGTCTTCTACACCCTGACCAACGTCACCGCCGACCTGGCCGTCGCGGTCCGCGTCGGCGGCGTGGCCGCCCCCGACACGGACCAACGAACGGGCTAGTAGACCGTCCGCACCATCGGCTCGCGCGCCCAGATACGGCCTTCGCCGGCGAGCGCGACGAAGGCGGCGGCATCGTTCGCGGCCGCCAGCTCGACGATCCCCGCATCGGCCTTGACACCAGCGGCGTCGAGGAGGGGCTGAGCCTCGGCGGTCGCGGCGATGACCTTGAGGTGCTCGAACGCGGAGTGGGTCCATGCCACCGCCGCCGCCTCTCCGAGAAGCGCGGTCGTGCCATCATCCGAGGCGACGATGGCGACCGTGTCGAAGAGCACCGACGGACCGCCGGCGAGCTGGAAGTCGCCCCTGAGGTGACTGCCGTCGTCGAGGTCGACGCCGCCGACCTTCGGGCAGATCACCTTCGGCGTCGCCCCGGCGGCAACCGCCGCCTCGATCAGCGCGCCGACGGTCGCCGACGACGCCCCGTCGGTGACGAGCAGGCCGACCTGCCGTCCGGCAAGGCCCGGCGCACCGCGGGCGAGAATGCTCAGCGCAGGGCTCGGCGGCAGGTCGGTCCGTGCCTTGACCGCCGCAGCGACCGGTTCGATCGGGGCGCGGTGGCCAAGACCGCTGGCGACGCGCTCGGCAAGCTCGGCGTCGATGTTGGCGAGCTGCCCGAGCATGGTCGACCGGATGATCGGCAGCTCGACCTTCGACAGCTCGAAGATCAGCGCGGCGATGATGTGGTTCTGCTCGGTCTCGGTCTGCGACATGAAGAACTGCCGCGCCTGGCTGAAGTGGTCGGCGAAGGTCGCCGACCGTACCCGCGCCTTCGGTCCTTCGACCGCGGCGGGGAAGGTGCGGAAGCCGCGCGCCGGGTCCTCGCGCGGGCCCGACGGGTCAATCAGGCTCGGCGTGTAGGCGACGCGCGTCCCCTGCGGCAGCGTCTGCATGTGACCGTCCCGCTGCATGTTGGCGAACGGGCATTTCGGTGCGTTGATCGGAATCTGGGTGAAGTTGGTCGAGCCGAGTCGGCTGAGTTGGGTGTCGAGGTAGCTGAAGTTGCGCCCGTGCAGCAGCGGATCGTCGGAGAAATCGATCCCAGGCGGCACGTTCTGCGTCATGAAGGCGACCTGCTCGGTCTCGCTGAAGACGTTGTCGGGATTGCGGTCGAGCGTCAGGCGGCCGATCGTGCGCAGCGGCACGACCTCCTCGGGGATCAGCTTAGTCGCGTCGAGGTGGTCGAAGTCGAAGCCGGCGGCTTCCTCCTCGGTGAACAGTTGGACGCCGAGGTCCCACTGCGGATGCTTGCCGTCGGCGATGGCGTTGTAGAGATCGCGACGATGAAAGTCGGGATCGGCACCGTTAATCTTGAGCGCCTCGTCCCATACCACCGACTGCAGGTTGGCGACCGGCGTCCAGTGGAACTTGACGAAGGTCGACGCCCCCTCGGCGTTGATCAGGCGGAAGCTGTGGACGCCGAAGCCCTGCATCATGCGCACCGAGCGCGGGATGGTCCGGTCGGACATCTGCCACATGACCATGTGCATCGCCTCGGGCGTGCACGCGATCCAGTCCCAGAAGGTGTCGTGCGCCGACGCCGCCTGGGGAAAGCCGCGGTCGGGCTCCTCCTTGACCGCGTGGGCGAGGTCGGGAAACTTGATCGCGTCCTGGATGAAGAACACCGGGATGTTGTTGCCGACGATGTCCCAGTTGCCCTCGGGCGTATACATCTTGACGGCGAAGCCGCGGACGTCGCGGGCGAGGTCGGCCGAGCCGCGGTTGCCGGCAACGGTCGAGAAGCGGACGAACACCGGCGTCGCGACCCCGGTATCGGACAGAACCTTCGCGGTGGTATAGTCGGCGAGGCTGTCGGTCAGCTCGAAGCGACCGTGGGCGCCGAGGCCGCGAGCGTGGACCGCGCGCTCGGGGATGCGCTCGTGGTCGAAATGCCAGATCTTCTCGCGGAGGACAAAGTCCTCAAGCAGCGTCGGGCCGCGCGGACCCGCCTTGAGGCTGTTGTGGTCGTCGCCGATCGGCACGCCATGGTTGGTCGTCATCACCGGCTGATTGCCGGCCGCCACCTGGTGAAGCTCGCCACCCTCACCGGTGACGAAGTCGGCCGCGGGGAGCGACGACGCTGCCGGATAGCTGACGCCGTTCGTCCGCCGGGCCGGCGCGGTCTTGGCCGTCGTCCGCGCCGTCGTTTTTGCCTTGGTCGCCATCGTCGATCCTCTGTTCAGTCGCTGGACGGGCAACGCGCGCCGGGCCGATCAGCCCCGTGGCGGCGGAGATTTTATTGACTTGTCACGAGGTTGGCGCGGCGGCGGGGCTCACCGGGCCGAGCCGGTGAGCCCCGCCGGATCGGGTGGTGTCCACCCTCTTGCTTCACGCCGTCATGCTGGCGCACGCCAGCATGACCCCGCAAATCGGCGATAAGGACGCCCGCCGGCGAACCGCCTCAGCCCTTGTCGCCGTCGCGCGCCTTGTTGAGCGCCGCGCCGAGAATGTCGCCGAGGCTCGCGCCCGAATCGCTCGAACCGTACTGGGCGACGGCCTGCTTTTCCTCGGTGATCTGCATCGCCTTGATGCTCAGCATCGGCTTCTTGCCGCGCTCGAGGCCGATGACCATCGCATCGACCTTCTGCCCGACCTGGAAGCGCTCGGGGCGCTGCTCGTCGCGGTCGCGGCTGAGGTCGCCGCGCTTGATAAACGCGGTCGGGCCGCCCTCACCGACCTGGACCTCGATGCCGCCGTCGCGGTTGTCGAGGACGGTCGCGGTGACGATCTGGTTTTTCCTGAAGTCGTGGCCCCCGTCGCTGCCCGCCGCCGGCGCGGTCACGCGGCTGTCGTCGAGGTCCTTGATCGACAGCGAGATGCGCTCCTTCTCGACGTCGACCTCGAGGACCTTGGCGCGGATGCGCTCGCCCTTGTGGTGTGCGGCGAGCGCCTGCTCGCCCGACAGGCCCCACGCGATGTCGGACATGTGGACCATGCCGTCGACGTCGCCGTCGAGGCCGACGAACAGGCCGAACTCGGTCGCGTTCTTGACCTCGCCCTCGACCGTCGACCCGACCGGGTGCGTCTCGGCGAAGACCTCCCACGGGTTGCGCTGCGCCTGCTTGAGGCCAAGCGAAATCCGCCGCTTCTCCTCGTCGACCTCGAGCACGAGGACCTCGACCTCCTGGGAGGTGCTGACGATCTTGCCGGGGTGGACGTTCTTCTTGACCCAACTCATCTCGCTGACGTGGACGAGGCCCTCGATGCCCGGCTCGAGCTCGACGAAGGCACCGTACTCGGTGATGTTGGTGACGCGGCCCTTGTGGCGGCTGTCGATCGGATAGTTCGCCGCCGCGGTGATCCACGGATCCTGCTCGAGCTGCTTCATGCCGAGCGAGATGCGCTGCGTCTCGCGGTTGATGCGGACGATCTGCACCCGCAGCGTGTCGCCGATGTTGAGGACCTCGCTCGGGTGGCCGACGCGCTTGTAGCTCATGTCGGTGACGTGGAGCAGGCCGTCGATGCCGCCCAAGTCGACGAAGGCGCCGTAATCGGTGATGTTCTTGACCGTGCCGTCGACGATCTGGCCCTCGGCGAGGCTCTGGATCAGTCCGGTACGTGCCTCGGCGCGGCTTTCCTCGAGGATCGAGCGGCGCGACACGACGATGTTGCCGCGCTTGCGGTCCATCTTGAGGATGACGAACGGCTGCGGCAGGTTCATCAGCGGGGTGACGTCGCGGACCGGGCGGATGTCGACCTGGCTGCCGGGGAGGAAGGCGACTGCGCCCGACAGGTCGACGGTGAAGCCGCCCTTGACCCGGCCGAAGATGACGCCCTCGACGCGCTCGTTCGCCGAGTACTGCGTCTCGAGCGTGTCCCACGCCGCTTCGCGCCGGGCGCGGTCGCGGCTGAGCATCGCCTCGCCCATCGCGTTCTCGACCCGGTCGACGAACACCTCGACCTCGTCGCCGACGTTGATCTCGGGCTTCATCCCCGGCGCGGCGAACTCGCGCAGCGGCACGCGGCCCTCGCTCTTCAGCCCGACGTCGATGACGGCGAGGTCGTTCTCGATCGCGGTAACGCGGCCCTTGACCACCCGCCCTTCGAAACTCTGGTTCTTGCCGAGCGAGCCTTCGAGCATCGCCGCGAAGTCGTCGCGGGTCGGGAGAGCGGCGGAAGCCATGTAGTTAGACACCTTGTCTTGTCGGGCCGGCACCATGCCGCCCGTTCAGCGCCGACCCGGAGCACCATGCCGCCGGGTCTTTAACAGGCGTCAGGGCGACCAAAGCTCCGCCCCGGTCGACCATAATGTCTGCTATTCGCCCCGCAGCCGCGCCTCGACGAGCGCGATCGCGTGGGCGACGGCGTCGTCTATACCCATTTCCGACGTATCGAGCAAGACGGCGTCGGCGGCGCGAACCAGCGGCGCCGCCGCGCGGTCGGTGTCGCGCGCGTCGCGGGCGCGGATATCGGCGAGGACCGTCGCCAGCGGCAGCGGCTGG
>CAHJWT010000184.1 GCA_903643075.1 Sphingomonadaceae bacterium
CGGGCCGGCGCGGCCGACGCCGGCGGCGATCGCGACGACGGCGAGCAGCGGCGCGAGCTTGACGACCGTCGTCACCACCTGGAATTCGCCCGCCCGCCGCGCTCCGGCGAGGTTGAGGAGGGTCAGCGCCCAGATGACGCCGACCGCCGCCAGCGCCCCGGTCAGCGGCGTCGCGGCGAGCGGCGGGTAGAGCGCGGCGAGGTAGCTGGTCGCGGCGATGGCGATGGCGGCGTTGGCCGACCACACCGCGACCCAGTAGCTCCAGCCGGTCAGCACGCCGGGCAGCGGCCCGACGACCGCGGCGGCGACCGCGACCGCGCCGCTCGCTTCGGGAACGGCAACGGCAAGGCGCGCCAGCGTCCAGCCGATTATCAGCGCCCCGCCGGTGCCGGTCAGCCACGCGGCTACCCCGGTCCAGCCGTACGGGGCCAGCGCCGAGGGGACGAGAAACACGCCCGACCCGATCATCCCGCCGACGACCAGTGCGGTCGCGGTCCAGAAGCCGAAGGGCCGATGCGACGTTCGATCCATGATCCGGCGTTATCCGATATGAGGCGTCGTCGAGGCGCTGCCCGGCGGTGGACCTCGCCGTCCGCAAGCAACCGGACCCCCGATCAGCTGCTGCGACGGAGGCTTGCGACACAGTCGCGGCAAGGCCCACAACGGGCGGCCGACGATGCCGTCAACCCAGCGCCGCGACCAGCCCCTCAAACAGCCGGCGGCCGTCGCTGCCCCCCAGCGCGTCGTCGATCAGGCGCTCGGGGTGGGGCATCAGGCCCAGCACGTTACCGGCGTCGTTGACGATGCCGGCGATGTCGCGGGCGCTGCCGTTGACCGGCTCGGCATAGCGGAAGACGACGCGGCCGTCGCCGTCGAGCCGGTCGAGCGTCGAATCGTCGGCGGTATAGTTGCCGTCGTGGTGGGCGACGGGGATGCGGATGGTCTCGCCGGCGTCGTACCTCGCCGAGAAGGCGGTCTGGCTGTTCTCGACCCTGAGGGCGACGTCGCGGCAGACGAAGTCGAGCCCGGCGTTGCGCATCAGCGCGCCCGGCAGCAGCCCGGCCTCGGTCAGCACCTGGAAGCCGTTGCACACGCCGAGCACGGCGCGGCCGGCGCGGGCGGCGTCGACCACCGCGCGCATCACCGGCGACCGCGCGCTCATCGCGCCCGAGCGGAGGTAGTCGCCGTAGCTGAACCCGCCGGGCAGCGCGATCAGGTCGAGCCCGTCCGGCAGGTCGGTGTCGCGGTGCCAGATCATCGCCGGCGCGGTCCCGGTAATGTCGTGCAGCGCGACGGCGAGGTCGCGGTCGCAATTCGATCCCGGGAAGACGACGACGGCGGCCTTCACGCCAGCTCGATCCGGTAGTTCTCGATCACCGGATTGGCGAGGAGCTGCCGGCACATCGCCTCGACATCCGCTGTGCTGGTCCCGTCGGCGAGGTCGAGCTCGATCAGCTTGCCCTGCCGCACGCCTTCGACTCCGCCGAAGCCGAGGCCGGCGAGCGCATGCTCGATCGCGCGGCCCTGCGGGTCGAGGACGCCGGTCTTGAGGGTGACGGTGACGCGCGCCTTCATGCTTGCGGTCTAGGCGGCGGCGGCGCATCGGGCAAGGCGCAGGAGGGCCAACGATGCGCAATCCGACCGTTCCGACTTTCGAACCCGCAAAGGTACCGGAAGTCACGCTCGCCTTCTGGCTGGCGAAGGTTATCGCGACGACGCTCGGCGAGACCGGCGGCGACGCGCTGTCGATGTCGGCCGGGCTTGGCTACCTTGCTGCGACCGGCGTGTTCGCCGCCGTCTTTGGTGCCGTCGTCGCGCTGCAGATGCGTGCACGCACCTTCCATCCGACGGTCTATTGGGTAACGATCGTCGCGACGACGATGGTCGGGACGACGCTCGCCGACTTCGCCGATCGCTCGCTCGGCATTGGCTATGCCGGCGGGTCGGCGCTCCTTCTCGTCCTGTTGCTGGCGTCGCTCGTCGCGTGGTGGCGGACGCTCGGTACCGTCGCCGTCGACAGCGTCGCGACGCGGGCGGCGGAGGTGTTCTACTGGGTCACGATCCTGTTCTCGCAGACGCTCGGCACCGCTCTCGGCGACTGGACCGCCGACACCGCCGGACTCGGCTACGCCGGCGCGGCGCTGATCTTTGGCAGCGCGCTGGCGGCGATCGCGGCGGCCTACTACGCGACGCGGCTGTCGCGCACCGCGCTGTTCTGGGCGGCGTTCGTTTTGACCCGGCCGCTCGGCGCGGTCGTCGGCGATTTTCTCGACAAGCCGGTGGCGAAGGGTGGCCTTGCGCTCGACCGTTATGCCGCGAGCGGCGTGCTGGTCGCGGCGCTGGTCGGGCTGCTGGTCGTGTTCCGGCAGAAGGCGGCAAGCCGGGCGCACTGACAATCCTTGCGTCGATTGGGTGGCACGCTATGTTACTGTCATGGCAACCGCCTTCGCTTCGCGCCCGGCCGCAACGATGACTGCCCGCGTCGTCGTCATGATGACGCCGGCGGAAAAGCTGGCGTTAGAGGAGCGGTCACGCGAGTTCGAGGTCAGCCCGAGCGAGTTCGTTCGACAGGCGAGCCAGAAATTTGATCCCGGTTTCGACGACAGCATATTCGAGACTATTGCACTCGAGATCGAAGCCAATAACGCCGCGATGCGTGCTCAACTAAGAGGTCTTGCCGACCGGATCGACGCGACCATTGCCGCGATGGACGAATTGCGAGCGGTCAAATGAGCTTTCTCGATCGCGTTTAGACGGTTTGCGAGCTCAGGTCGAGATTCGCGGCGACATCGATCGTGCCACTACGGGCGTCGACAAGCTCCGCGATCGGATTTACGATCATGAGATGCGCTTGGTTCGGTTGGAAACGGTCGTCGACATCGCTCGCGGCCAATTCGGGCCGCTGCGATTGCCCAGAAATTAGCCGCTACTTCCCCCGCGCCTTCCGGTGCTCGTCCAAGTCGAGCACGGTCGACACCACCCCTTCCGGCAGCAGCCCCAGCCGCCGCGCGACTTCCTGGTAGGCCTCGACCTCGCCGCCGAGATCGTGGCGGAAGCGGTCCTTGTCCATCTTCTCGTTGGTCTTCATGTCCCATAGGCGGCAGCCGTCGGGGCTGATCTCGTCGGCGAGGATGATGCGGCTGAACTCCTGGTCGAACAGGCGGCCGAACTCGAGCTTGAAGTCGACGAGGCGGATGCCGACGCCGGCAAATAGCCCGGCGAGGAAGTCGTTCACCCGGATCGCCATGTCGGCGATGTCGTGCATCTCGTCCTGGCTCGCCCAGCCAAAGGCGCTGATGTGCTCGTCGGTGACGAGCGGGTCGTTCAGCGCGTCGTCCTTGTAGTAATATTCGAGGATGGTGCGCGGCAGCGTTGTTCCCTCCTCGAGTCCGAAGCGCTTGGCCAGCGACCCGGCGACCACGTTCCGCACGACGACCTCGATCGGCACGATCTCGACCTGGCGGACGAGTTGCTCGCGCATGTTGAGGCGGCGGATGAAGTGGGTCGGGATGCCGATCGTGCCGAGCAGGGTGAACAGGTGCTCGGAGATGCGGTTGTTGAGGACGCCCTTGCCGCTGATCGTCCCCTTCTTCTGCGCGTTGAACGCGGTCGCGTCGTCCTTGAAATACTGGATGATCGTGCCGGGTTCGGGGCCCTCGTAGAGGATCTTGGCCTTGCCCTCGTAAATCTGGCGGCGGCGGGACATGGCGTCGTCCTCCCTGTCGTCGGCACGTCGGGCGCCGCTGCCCGCGTCCGTGAATAAAAGCGCCCCGGCGCGGGCGGGGTCGCGCGCGGCCGGGGCTGGGATTTCGATATAGCCGACGCGGCGGGTGGTTACAACGGCGGCGCGCGGCGGCCGCGCCGCCACCGCCGCACCAACCGGACGAGGAGGGCGAGGGGCGGCAGCCACGGTAGGACTGCGACGGTGGCCGAAAGCAGCAGTGCGAGACTCGATGCAAGCGTGTGTCCGAGCCCAGCGACCGCCCCGGCGAGCGGCCGGTCGATCGGACCGAGCGGACGGGCCGCGCGGTAGCTGATGCTCAGCTTCGACAGGTCGACCCGCTGGCGAAGCTCGGCCAGCTCGGCGGTCGCCGCGTCGAGCTCCTGCTGCGTCGTGCTCAGCGCCTTCTCGACCTCGAGCAGGTCGGCAAGGCGGCCCTGATGGGTTTCGAGCAAGGCCTGAAGGCGGTCGCGCAAGGTGCGCTTGGCCCGGAGCGCGGCGTCGGCGTCGATCAGCTGTCGGGTGATGTCCTCGCCGTCGACCTTATCGAACAGCAGCGTGCCGCCCGCGTCGCCGGCCGCCTGCCGCAGCCGGGCCTCGAACGCCGCGACCTCGCCCGGCGCGACGCGCAGGTCGAGGTTGGGATGGCGCTGCTGAAACCGGTTGAGGCGCGGCAGCAGCCAGAGACCGGTCACGCCGATGCTGGCCGTGATCGTCACCGGCATCCGCCCTTGTGGCTGGTTCAGGGTCTCGAAGACATCCTGCAACTGCTGGACGGCGGTATCGGCGGTGCGGAAAAGGCGTTCGCCTTCGGGCGTGAATGAGATCGACCTGTAGCCGCGTTTGAAGAGCGCGATGCCAAGCAAGTCCTCTAGCGCATGCACTTGACGGCTCAACGCGGATTGCGTGAGACAGAGGTCCTCTGCCGCGAGCGTAATGCTCATGCGCCGGCCCACGGCGACGAAGCCGCGAATCAAGTCGAGCGATGCGAGCCGCACCAGAGGCGTTGGCATGCGTGTTCCTTATGCGAAAGATGCAAAAAGATTGGTTGAGCCGAGCGGACGAGTCAAGTGAAATGTCGATTCGTGAGGCGGGATGC
>CAHJWT010000185.1 GCA_903643075.1 Sphingomonadaceae bacterium
CGCCGTAGGCCTGGCCGGAACGGAGGTCGGGCCGGCCGTAGTCGCGGCGCGTGTCGCCGTCGCGCCCGTCGCGCCGCCCGCGCTGTCCTTCGTCGCGGCCGTCGAACCCGCCACGGAAGCCGAAGCTGCGGTTGACGACCTGGCCGTCGACCCGGTCGTAGCGCGTCACCCCATGCGTCCGGCTCCAGAAGTCGCGGTTGCGCGCGAAGGGAAAATAGACTCCGCGCAGCGACCGGGCATAGAGATAGCCGCGTGGAACGTAGACCCAGCCCGGCTGGTACCACTGGTCATAGCTCCAGTCGTTGAAGCCGAAGCCGCCGGCGAACAGGTCGACCTGCGGCGGGAGGGGCGCCCAGCCGGTGACATCGTCGCTGTCGCGCCACGCGACCCAGCCCGGCCCCCACGTCGTGTCGGGCGACCACACCCAGCCGAGCTGAGCATCATACGCCCAGCGGCCGAAGTGGAATACCGCCCACCCGAACGGCTCGTCGCTGCGCCACGTCTGGCCGTAGGGCCCCGCCTCCCAATGGCCGATGGTATAGGGCCGCCAGTCGCGCGCGACGTTCGGCTGCCACACGCGGCCGTAGCGGCTGTCGAGCCAGCGGCCGTAGTGCGACAGCGGCTCGAAGAACACGGCGATCGAATCGACCGACTGGCCGTCGGTGCCGTAGCCCGCCGCGGCATAGCCCTGCCCATAGTCGGCGTCCTGCGCCGCCGCGGGGATGCCCGCCGCCAGCGCCGCCGCCGCCATGATCGCCCTGACCGTCATCTCCGACCTCCGGCGTATCGACTAGCCGGCCCTGCTTGTCTGCCGGGTGAACGTCATTCCGCCGCCAGCCGGTGTTCGGGCGCGACGACCGAGGCCTCGTCGCCGAGCAGGTGCGGCACCGACGCTTGCCGCCGCCGCCGGCTGCCGAGCGATTCGATGCCGAGGTAGACCACCGGGGTGATGAACAAGGTCAGCACCTGGCTGACCATCAGCCCGCCGAGGACGGCGACGCCGAGCGGCTGGCGCAGCTCTGCCCCCGCGCCGAGGCCGAGCGCGAGCGGCAGCGCGCCGGCGATTGCGGCGAAGGTCGTCATCATGATCGGGCGGAAGCGGGTGGTGGCGGCGGCGCGGATCGCCTCCGCCGGAGTCCAGCCGTGGGCGCGCTGCCCGGCGAGGGCGAAGTCGATCATCATGATCGCGTTCTTCTTGACGATGCCGATCAGCATGACGACGCCGATGATGCCGATGACGTCCAAGGGCATGTGGAACAAGGCGAGCGCCGCGACCGCGCCGATGCCCGCCGCCGGCAGTCCCGACAGGATGGTGATCGGATGGACAAAGCTCTCGTAGAGGACGCCGAGCACGATGTAGATGACGAGGACGGCGGCGAGGAACAGCCAGCCCATGCCGTTGGTCGACGCCTCGAACGCCTGCGCGTTGCCCTGGAACGACCCGTCGACCGACGCCGGCATGTTCATCGCCGCCTCGGCCGCCTCGATCTTCGTCTTGGCCTGGCTGAGCGCGGTCCCCGGCGTCAGGTTGAAGCTGATCGTCACCGCCGGCAGCTGGCTCTGGTGGTTGATCGACAGCGGCGCGCCCTCGATGACGACGCGGGTCACCGCCGACAGCGGCACGGTCGCGCCGCCGCCGCCCTGCGCGCCGGCGCGGACGTAGAGCGCGCTGATGCTGTCGGGGGTCAGCTGGTCTTGCGGGTCGATCTCGAGGATGACCTGATAGCTGTCGACGTCGGTGTAGATCGTCGAGATCTGCCGCGTCCCGAAGCTCGAATAGAGCGTGTCGCGGATCGCCTGAACCGGGACGCCGAGGCGCGAGGCGGCATCGCGGTCGACGACGACGCGCGCCTGCCGCGCGCCGCGCTGGAGGTCGGAGTTGACGTCCTCGAACCCCGGGGTGGCGCGCAGCCGCGCCTCGAACGCCGCGCCAAAATTGAACAGCGCGGTCTGGTCGACCGACTGCAGCGTGTACTGGAAGTTGGTCGACGATGGGCGCGCACCGAGCGTCAGGTTCTGCGGGATGTTCGGCGAGGCGAGGACGCCGGGGATGCCGCCGAGCTTCTTGCGCAACCGCGCCTGGACGACCTCGGCCGGATCGCGCTCGGCGCGCGGCTTCATCGGCGCGAAGATACGTCCCGCGCCGCCGCCGATGCCGGTGAACGAATTGACGCGGAGGATGGCGGGATCGGCGAGCATGATCGCCGCGATCGCGTCCTGCTTCGCCTGGAGGGTCGGGTAGGCGGCGTCGGGCGCGACCTCGACGCCGACGAACATGTTGCCGGTGTCCTCGGTCGGGAAGAACCCCTTCGGGATCGCGCCGAAGCCCCAGATCGCGACCGCGATCGAGACGACCGTCAGGACGAGCACCGCCCGCGACCGCGCCAGCACCCAGTCGAGCGCGCGGCCGTAGCCGCGCTGCGCGCGTTCGAAGTTGCGCGTCGACCACCGCGCGATGCGGCCCGGCCGGGCGTGCTCTCCCTTGAGCACCCGCGACGCGATCATCGGCGCGAGGGTCAGCGCGATCACCGCCGAGACGAAGATCGCGATCGTCATCGTCACCGCGAACTCGCGGAACAGCCGCCCGATGACGCCGCCCATAAACAGCAGCGGGATGAACACCGCGACGAGGCTGACCGAGATCGACACGACGGTGAAGGCGATCTCCTTCGTCCCCGTCACCGCCGCCGACCGCGGCGCCTCACCGTCCTCGACGTGGCGGACGATGTTTTCGAGGACGACGATCGCGTCGTCGACGACGAAGCCGGTCGCCAGCGTCAGCGCGAGGAGGCTGAGGTTGTCGAGGCTGAACCCGGCGAGGAACATGCCGGCGAAGGTGCCGACCGCCGCCACCGGCAGGACGATCGCCGGGATCAGCGTCGCCCGCGCGTCGCCGAGCACGAGGAAGATGACGACGACGACGAGCGCGGCGGTACCGAGCAGCGTCGCCTGCGCGTCCTTGACCGACTTCCGGACCGACTGCGACCGGTCGACGCTGACGTCGAAGTGCGTATTCGGCGGCAGTCCGGCGCGGATCGCCGGGAGCAGCGCCTCGACCCGGTCGGCCATCGCGACGACGTTCGCTCCCGGCTGGCGGCGGATGCCCATCGCGAGACCGGGGTTGCCGTTGAACTTCGCCGCGCCGCGCAGGTTCTCGACTGAATCGACCGCGGTCGCGATGTCGCCGAGGCGGACCGGCAGCCCGTCCTTGTACGCGACGACGACGCCCACGAAGTCCGCCGCGTGCTTCAGCGTGCCGGTCGCGTCGAGGATGTAGTTCCGCGGCCCGTTGCCGATCAGGCCGACGGCGGTGTTGCTGTTCGCCGCGGCGACGGCGGCGCGGACGTCCTCGGCGGTCAGCCCGCGTGCGGACAGCTTGGTCGGATCGAACTGGATGCGGACGGCGAACTTGCGCGTCCCGTAGACGTCGACCTGCGCGACCCCTTCGAGCGTCGAGATGCGCGGGATGATCGTCGTGTCGGCGATCGTCTGGAGCGTCGACAGCGGTAGCGTCGGATCGCGCAGCGCCATGACGAGGATCGACTGGTCCGACGGGTTGACCTTCTGGAACGACGGCGGCGTCGTCATCTCGATCGGCAGCTTGCGCGCGACCGCCGACAGCGCCGACTGGACGTCGAGCGCGGCGGCGTCGATGTTGCGGTTGAGGCTGAACTGGACGGTGATCGTCGTGCCGCCGGTCGACGACGACGAGGTGATCTGGTCGATCCCGGCAATCGTCGACAGCTGGCGCTCGATCGGCGTCGCCACCGCGCTCGCCATCGTCGCCGGGTTGGCCCCGGGCAGGGTCGCGGTGATCTGGATCGTCGGGAAGTCGACCTGCGGCAGCGCCGCGACGGGCAGCTGGGCATAGCCGAAGATGCCCGCGGCGATGATCGCGACGGTCAGCAGGATCGTCGCGATCGGACGGTCGACGAAGGCGCGGACGAAGTTCACGCCGCCGCCCGGACCTTGACCGGATCGCCGGGGCGGAGCTTGGCGAGCGCGTCGGTGACGACGACCGTGCCGGGGGCGACGCCGCTGGCGAGGAACGCCTTGCCGTCGCCGCGCCCGGCGACGACGACGCGGGTCAGGACCGCCTTGCCGCCCGCGTCGACGGTCCACACGAAGGTGAAGTCGGGACCGGTCTGGACCGCCGCCTCGGGCACCGCGATCCGCCGCGCGCCGCCGCCCAGCGGTACGTCGAGGTCGACGAGCGCGCCGGGCCACAGCGCGTCGCCGCCGTTGGCGAACTCGGCCTTGGCGGCGAGGCTGCCCGTCGACGCGTCGACGCTGTTGTCGAGAAATACCAGCCGCCCCGTGGCGATCGCGGCGGCCTGGTCGTGGATGCGCGCGGTCACGGCGACTGCGCCGGCCGCCATCGCGCTCCTGAGCGCCTGGATGCGTTCGGGCGGGACGGCGAAGCGGACGAGGATCGGCGACAGCTGGTTGACCGTGACCAGCGGCGCGGCGTCGGCGGCGCGCACCGTTGCGCCGATCTTGTACGCGATCTCGCCGGTGCGCCCGGCGACGGGGGCGCGGACGGTCAGGTACGACAGGTTCGTCTCGGCCGAGCTGATCGCCGCGCCCGCCCCGGTCATATTGGCGGCCGCGGTATCGGCGGCGGCCTGCTTCAGCTCGATCGTCGCCTTCGACACGAAGCCGTTGGCGACCAGCGCCTGGCTTCGCCGCAGGTCGGCGGCGGCCTGCGCCCGCGTCGCCGCCGCGCTCGCCATCGCCGCGCGGTTCTGCGCGATCGTCGCGCGGACGGCGCGGTCGTCGAGGCGGAACAGCGGCTGCCCGGCGCGGACGGTG
>CAHJWT010000186.1 GCA_903643075.1 Sphingomonadaceae bacterium
TGACGCCGTTCGCCGCCGTCGGCCGCGCCGCGGCGCTGACGAGCGGTCGGCGGAGCGGCGTCGCGGTCGTGCTCGGGCTCGTCGCGCTGACCATCGTCCCGGCGCGACTGATCCTGACCGCGATGGTCTACGGTGCCGGTGCCGGCGCGGCGCGGGTGGCGGCGGTCGACGCGGCGATGACGCTCGCCAGCCCCGGGCTGTGGCTGCTCGCACTGTTCGACCTGCTGGCGTGGGGGCTGGGCGCGGTGGTTCCGGCGGTGGTGTATGTCGGGCTGGTCGAGGGGGGCGAGTGAGTGGGGACGCCATCCTCATCCCGCGTGCGGAAGAGGCGACTCGCGCGCCAGCGCGGCGGGTGAGGGTGTTCCCTGGGCCACACCAGCGGCGATGTCGGTCAGTCACTACCGGCCGACACCCTCACCCCGGGCCGGCGATGCAGCGCCGTCTCTCGCCCTCTCCCGCAAGCGGGAGGGAAGATCAGCGCGAATAGAATTCGACGACGAGGTTCGGCTCCATCTTCACCGCGTACGGCACCTCGTCGAGGGTCGGCACGCGGACATAGGTCGCCTTGGCCCCGTCGAGGGCGATGTATTCGGGGGTATCGCGCTCGGCGAGGCCCATCGCCTCGAGGACGAGCGCCATCTCCTTCGCCTTGGTCCCGAGCTCGACGACGTCGCCGGGCTTCACCCGCGCACTCGCGATGTTGCAGCGGCGGCCGTTGACGAGGATGTGGCCGTGGTTGACGATTTGTCGCGCGGCGAAGATCGTCGGCGCGAACTTGGCGCGGAAGATGACCATGTCGAGCCGCTGCTCCAGCAGGCCGATCAGGTTCTGGCTGGTGTCGCCCTTCATCCGGACGGCTTCGGCGTAGGTCGCGCGGAACTGGCGCTCGGTGACGTCGCCGTAATAGCCCTTGAGCTTCTGCTTGGCGCGGAGCTGGATGCCGAAGTCGCTCGTCTTGCCCTTGCGCCGCTGGCCGTGCTGGCCAGGGCCATATTCGCGCTTGTTGACCGGCGACTTCGGCCGGCCCCAGATGTTCTCGCCCATGCGGCGGTCGAGCTTGAACTTGGCGGTGGTACGCTTCGTCATCCGTGGTCCAATTTGCTGATGACACCGCTGTCGTCAGCGGCGGCCCGGAACCGCACCGCATGACCGAGTACCGTCATGCGCGGCCACCGCTTCACCGGACGTGCGGGGCCAATTGCGAAGCGGCGCGCTTAGCCGCCCGCCGCCCGCCGGTCAAGTCAGAGCAGCTTGATGCCCGCGACGATCAATCCGGCGAATGTGACCATCATGCCGAAGTTCCAGATGATCGTACGGTTCTGGGTCGAAGCGATCAACTCGCGAACGGTCGCAATCTCGGTCTTAAGTTCGGCCCTAAGTTCGGCAATCGCCAGCTTGAGGTCGTCCCTGGTCGCCAGATTGGCACGATAAGCGGTTACCGAGTCCGCGATCGCCTTGCTGATCGCGCGTGCGGCTTTGTCGTCGACCCCGGCGGCGGTGATTGCCTCGTAGGTCGAGAGGGTGTCGAATGCCGTCGCCATCCTTCGATCCTAGCAACATCGGCGTCGTTCGCCAACGGCCTTTCCTTGACCTCTCGGCCCTGGCCCGCTACCTGCTCGCTCTTACCCGATAATCCGGAGTACCGCCCGATGGCTCGCGTCACCGTCGAGGATTGCGTCGACAAGATCCCCAACCGCTTCGAACTCGTGCTGATGGCGGGGACGCGTGCGCGGCAGATTTCGAGCGGGGCGGAGATCCTCCTCGACCGCGACCGCGACAAAAACCCGGTCGTCGCACTCCGCGAGATCGCCGAGGAGAAGATCGCGCCGGCCGCGATGGAGGAGGCGCTGGTCTCGTCGATGCAACGCGTGCTGGCCGGCGAGGACGACGCCCCCGACGCGGTCGGCAACCTAGCCGCGTCGGCCGAGGCGCTGCGCCTGACCGCCGCGCAGCCGCCGCGCAACCAGAACCTCGGCCCCGACTACGAATAGCCCGGGCCGGCGCCCGGGTTCGTTCCGGAACCGTCCCCCGCATCCGTCGTTCGCCCGGGCATGGCCGACGACAACGACGACGCGCACGATCCCGGGCTGTCGCCCGAAGAAGCCGACGCGGTCGCCCAGCGCAAGAGCGGCAACGCCAAGGTCGTCCACGAGGTCATCCGCCTCCAGGGCGACGAGGAGCTCGACCGGCCGGCGCTGTCGCTGCTATCGTCGGGCTTCGCCGCCGGCGTGTCGATCTGCGCCTCGCTCCTCGCCGAGGCGTTCCTCCGCCAGTCGCTGCCCGACGCCGCGTGGACCCGGCCGGTCGTCGCCCTCGGCTACACCGTCGGCTTCGTCATCGCGATCATGGGCAACCTCCAGCTGTTCACCGAGAACACGATCACCGTCGTCCTGCCGGTCGCGACCCACCCCAGCCGCGTCAACTTCGCCCGCCTCGCCCGGCTGTGGTCCCTCGCCATCGTCGCCAACCTTGCCGGCACGCTGGCGACGGCAGCGATGCTCGTCCACGGCGGCCTGATCGACGCCGACCAGCTCGCCGCCGCGGTCACGGTGGCGACGCCGCTCCTCGACCACGGCGCGGGGGCGACGCTGCTCCGCGGCATCCCCGCCGGCTTCTTCATCGCATCGATCGCGTGGATCCTGCCCAACGCGCGCGGCAGCGAGTTCTGGGTGATCTTCCTGATCACCTTCGTCGTCGGTGTCGGCGGCTTCAGCCACGTCGTCGCCGGCTCGGCCGAGGCGTGGCTGCTGTGGCTCACCGGCCACGCGTCGCTCGGCTGGGCGATGGGCGGCTTCATCCTGCCGGCGCTCGTCGGCAACATCCTCGGCGGCACGGGGCTGTTCACTGTCCTCGCCCACGGCCAAGTCCGCGATGAGCTCGCCAGCGATTAAGTCGAATATGGCCGGGTGGGTGCCGTGACTACCGCCGCCCCGTCCATCGCGGCACGGTCGCCACGTAGCTGGATGTCGTCCGTGCCGGATCGCGGCGTCAATGCCCCGCGATGGACAGCAGCTCGACCTCGAACACCAGCACCGCGTTCGGCGGGATGACGCCGCCCGCGCCGCGCTCGCCGTAGCCGAGCTCGGGCGGGATGGTGAAGCGGTAGCGCGACCCGGTCGGCATCAAGGCGACGCCCTCGGTCCAGCCGGCGATGACGTTGCGCAGGGGGAACGTCGCGGGCTGACCGCGGTCGACCGACGAATCGAACGTCGTCCCGTCGATCAGCTTGCCGACATAGTGAACGGTGACCGTGTCGGCTGCCGTCGGGCGCTGCCCGGTGCCTTCGGACAGAACCTCGTACTGGAGGCCGGAAGCGGTGGTGTGCACGCCGGGTTTGTCCTTGTTGGCCGCGAGATAGGCGGCACCGTCAGCCGTCGGTGCCGACGACGATGCGGTTGTGGCGAAACGGGTGCCGGCCCAGACAAGCGCGGCGACGAGGACGAGCAAGACGACCGCCGCGGCGATCCACTTGCCCGCCGCGCCGGCGGCGGCGGTCGCCATGCGGGCTACTTGGCCCCGTCGCGCTCGGCGCGCTTGCGCTCGAGCTTGCGCGCGCGGCGGATGGCGGCGGCCTTCTCGCGCGCGCGCTTCTCGCTCGGCTTCTCGTAGTGGCGGCGCAGTTTCATCTCGCGGTAGACGCCCTCGCGCTGGAGCTTCTTCTTGAGGGCGCGCAACGCCTGGTCGACGTTGTTGTCGCGGACGATGATCTGCAAGCCGTTCTCTCCATTCACGCGACCGGCCTCAGCATGGCCGCCGCTTGTCATAGGGGTTGGCCGCCGTGCGGAAGCGCACGACGCGAGCGGCGGGCCATAGCAGAGGGCGGAGGCGGGGTAAAGCGGCGCGCGCCTAGCCGACCGCCCGCCACAACCGCACCGCCTGTACCGTCTCGGCGACGTCGTGGACCCGCACGATCTGCACCCCCTGCGCGACGCCGTGGAGCGCCAGCGCGACGCTGCCGCCGAGACGATCGGCCGGCCCCGACGCGTCGCCGGCGAGCTTGGGGATCAGCGCCTTGCGGCTCGCGCCGAGGAGGAGGGGAACGCCGAGCGCGTGGAACGTCGCCAGATGCCGCAGCAGCGCGGCATTGTGCGCGGCGGTCTTGCCGAAGCCGATGCCGGGGTCGGCGATGATCCGCGACCTATCGACCCCGGCGGCGACGCAGGCGGCGATGCGCGCCTCAAGCCACGCGAAGACGTCGCTGACGACATCGGCGTAGGCCGGCGCCGCCTGCATCGTCGCCGGTGTGCCCTGCGCGTGCATCAGGACGACCGGGCACCCGCGCGCGGCGACGAGCGCCATCGCCGCCGGATCGTGGGTCAACGCCGACACGTCGTTAATCAGGACGGCACCGGCATCGAGCGCGGCGGCCATGACGGCGGCCTTGCGGGTGTCGATCGAGAGCGGGAACCCTCCCCTCCCCCTCGGGGGAGGGGCGAGAGACGGTGGAGGCGGCCCGGGGGTGGGGCCGTGCGGGTGGCCGGAGCCACTCGCCCCGTATCCACCCCCGGGCCGCGCTTCGCGCGTCTCTCGCCCCTCCCCTCCAGGGGAGGGGTAGAGCGCGCCCAGCACCGGCAATACCCGCGCCAACTCCTCGGCGACCGGCACCCCGGCCGCCCCCGGTCGAGTCGATTCGCCGCCGAGGTCGATCAGGCTCGCGCCCGCCGCCGCCATCGCGTAGGCCGCCGCCGCGGGATCGGCGTGCGCCCCGCCGTCGCTGAAGCTGTCGGGGGTGACATTGAGCACGCCCATGACGTGCGGCCGGTCGAACGCCAGCCCGGCGATGTCGGGGCG
>CAHJWT010000187.1 GCA_903643075.1 Sphingomonadaceae bacterium
TTCCTCGTCGCCGAGCGCGTCGCCGCCGTCGTCGGCTTCGGCGGCTATCCGTCGCTGCCGCCGCTCCTCGCCGCAATTGCGCTGCGGCGGCCGGCGGTGCTCCACGAGCAGAACGCCGTCCTCGGCCGGGTCAACCGCCTGCTCGCCGGGCGCGCGAGCCGAATCGCGACGAGCTTCAAGCCGACGCTCCGCCTGTCGCCGGCGTACGTCGCCAAGACGGCCTTCACCGGCCTCCCTGTCCGGCCCGAAGTCGCCGCAATCGGGGCGCTGCCGTTCCCGCCGAGCGACGGCCGGATCGAGCTGTTCGTCACCGGCGGCAGCCAGGGCGCGTCGATCCTGTCGCGCGTCGTTCCCGACGCGATCGGCGACCTTCCTGCCGACCTCCGCGCACGCCTCCACGTCACCCAGCAGTGCCGGGCCGAGGACCTCGCCGCCGTTCGCGCCGCCTATGCCGAACAGGGAACGGCGGCGACATGCGAGGGGTATTTCGCCGACTTCGCCGGGCGCCTCGCCGCCGCGCACCTCGTCGTCGCGCGGTCGGGGGCGTCGACGATGGCCGAGCTGACCGCCGCCGGGCGCCCAGCGATCCTCGTCCCGTTCGCCGCGGCGACCGACGACCACCAGGCGGCCAACGCCGCTGCCTTCGTCGCCGCCGGGGCGGGGCCGATGCTGCGCGAAGCCGATTTCACCCCCGCTGCCGTCGCCGCGGCGATTGTTTCGCTGGTGACGCCCCGTGACGCGCTGGTCACGGCGGCGCGAGCGGCTAGAAGCCTCGGTCAGCCGGCGGCCGGCGCGACCCTCGCCGATCTCGTCACAGGACTGGCGGCATGACCGGAATCGCCCGCGACATCGGCACGATCCACTTCATCGGCATCGGCGGCATCGGCATGTCGGGGATCGCCGAGGTGATGCACAACCTCGGCTACGCCGTCCAGGGGTCCGACGTCGCCGAGGGCTATGTCGTCGAGGGGCTGCGCGCCAAGGGCATCGCGGTGACCGTCGGCCATGACGCGGCGAACCTCGGGGACGCCGCGGTGGTCGTCACGTCGACGGCGATCAAGCGGACCAACCCCGAGGTCGCCGCCGCGATCGAGCGCCGCATCCCCGTCGTCCGCCGTGCCGAGATGCTCGCCGAGCTGATGCGGCTGAAATCGACCGTCGCCGTCGCCGGTACCCACGGCAAGACGACGACGACGTCGATGATCGCCGCCTTGCTCGACGCCGGCGGCATGGATCCGACGGTGATCAACGGCGGCATCATCAACACCTACGGCTCGAACGCGCGCCTCGGCGCGGGCGAGTGGATGGTCGTCGAGGCCGACGAGTCGGACGGCAGTTTCCTCCGGCTCCACGGCACGATCGGCGTCGTCACCAACATCGATCCCGAACACCTCGACCACTACGGCGACTTCGACCGCGTCCGTGCCGCCTTCGCCGAGTTCGTCGAGCACGTCCCGTTCTACGGCGCCGGCGTCCTCTGCCTCGACCATCCCGAGGTCCAGGCGCTGCTGCCCAAGGTCCAGGACCGGCGGATCATCACCTACGGCTTCGCGGCGCAAGCCGACGTCCGCGGCGAGGGCGTCACCCCGATCCCCGGCGGCAACCGCTTCACCGCGGTCGTCCGCGACCGGGCCGGGGCCGAGCGTCGGATCGAGCCGCTGACGCTGCCGATGCCCGGCCGCCACAACGTCCAGAACGCGCTCGCCGCGGTCGCCGTCGCGGTCGAGCTCGGGATCGGCGACGATGCCATCCGCGACGGCTTCGCCCGCTTCGGCGGGGTCAAGCGCCGCTTCACCCGCGTCGGCGAGGTCGCGCTGCCGGGCGGCAGCGTGACGATCATCGACGACTACGGCCACCACCCGGTCGAGATCCGCGCCGTCCTTGCTGCCGCGCGCGAGGGCGCGGAGGGGCGGGTGATCGCCGTCGTCCAGCCGCACCGCTTCACCCGCCTGCGCGACCTGATGGGCGAGTTCCAGACGGCATTCAACGATGCCGACATGGTCGTCGTCGCGCCGGTCTATGCCGCCGGCGAGGTTCCGATCGACGGGGTCGATGCCGACGCGCTCGCGACCGGGCTGAAACGCGCCGGACATCGGTCGGTGGCGACGACGACCGGGCCCGACGCGCTCGCGGCACAGCTGGCCGGAGTTGTGCAGACCGGCGACATGGTCGTCTGTCTCGGCGCGGGCGACATCACCAAGTGGGCGGCGGGCCTCGGCCCGGCGATCGCGGCGGCGCTGTGATCAACTGGTGGGACATCGCCTTCACCGCGCATAAACAGGTGCTCGACGCGCAGGCGGCGTCGGTCAAGGCGGCGGCCGAGGCGGTCAAGGCGCAGGCGCACGGGCGCAAGCTGATCGAGGCCAACCAGCGTGCCGTCGGCCAGTGGGCGCGGCTGTGGGGGATCAAGTGAGCGTGGCGCTCGCCCGCGCGCCGGTCGCCGGACGGCTGACGGCGGACGCACCCCTCGCTCCGCTGATCTGGTTCAAGGCCGGCGGCTCGGCCGAGACGCTGTTCGAGCCCGCCGACGCGGCCGACCTCGTGGCGTTCTTGGCCGACCTCGATCCGGCGACGCCAGTCATGCCGCTCGGCCTCGGCTCGAACTTGATCGTTCGCGACGGCGGGGTGGCGGGAGTGACGGTGCGGCTGGGCAAGGCGTTCGCCGCGGTCCGGATCGACAGCGACCGCGTCGTTGCCGGGGCGGGCGCGCCGGGGATCGCCGTCGCCAGCGCCGCGCGCGACGCCGGGCTGGCGGGACTCGAGTTCCTCCGCGGCATCCCCGGCACGGTCGGCGGCGCGGTCGCGATGAACGCCGGAGCGTACGGCCGCGACGTGTCGGACATCCTGATCGAGGCGACCGTCGTCCGCCGCTCGGGCGCGGTCGACGTCGTGCCGGCAACCGCCTTCGCCTTCGCCTACCGCCACGCCGACCTGCCCGCGGGCGACGTCGTCGTCGCGGCCACCTTTCGTGGCACCCCCGGCGACCGCGCGGTGATCGCCGCCGAAATGGACCGCATCGCCGCCGAGCGCGAGGCGGCGCAGCCGCTCCGCTCGCGCACCGGGGGGTCGACCTTCCGCAACCCGCCGGGGCACAAGGCGTGGGCGCTGGTCGACTCCGCCGGGTGCCGCGGCCTGACGCGCGGCGGGGCGCAGGTGTCGACGAAACACACCAACTTCCTGATCAACACCGGCGACGCGACCAGCGCCGACCTCGAAGGGCTGGGCGACGAGGTGCGGGCGCGGGTACTGGCGAATAGTGGGATCGAGCTGCAATGGGAGATCGTGCGCGTCGGGAGGCCGCCGTCGTGACAGAAGAAATGGTTCACGCGAAGCCGCGAAGCCGCGAAGAGATTGAGGCGGGGTCGGTCGTGGACCGCGAGGAGGTCGCGCGGATCGTTGTCGACCAGGCGTATCACATTCATTGCTGTCTTGGGCCGGGATTGCTCGAAAGCGTCTATGAGATGGTCTTGGCTGGCGCGCTCGCGCGCACCGGGTTGCGGGTCGAGCGGCAGAAGCCGGTAAGCATCAATTATGATGGCATGGCTTTCGCCGATGCCTTTCGCATTGACCTGCTGGTCGAGAACACGCTGATTGTCGAGATCAAGTCAGTCGAGTTGTTGAGCAAGATCCACGGCAAACAACTCCTCACCTACCTGCGCCTGACCGAACAGCCCCTCGGCCTCCTCATCAACTTCGGTGCCGCGACCTTCCGCGAAGGCATCAGGCGCGTCGTCAACGATCACACTTCCTTCGTGTCTTCGCGGCTTCGCGTGAACCAACTTTCTTCCACTCTGGTTCAGCCATGAACGTCGTCGTGCTCATGGGCGGGTGGTCGGCCGAGCGGGCGGTGTCGCTGACCAGCGGCGCGGGGATCGCCGCGGCGTGCCGGCGGCTGGGGCACGCCGTTACCGAGATCGACATGGACCGCGACGTCGCCGCGCAGCTCACCGCCGCGGCGCCCGACGTCGTGTTCAACGCGCTCCACGGCTCGCCGGGCGAGGACGGGACGGTGCAGGGGCTGCTCGATCTGCTCGGACTCAGGTACACCCACAGCGGGGTCGCGGCGTCGGCGATCGCGATCGACAAGGTGCTGACCAAAGCGCTGCTGACCCCGCTCGGCATTCGGATGCCGGCGGGGAAGGTAATCGCGTCGGCCGATCTCCCCGCCGGCGATCCACTGCCGCGCCCCTACGTCCTCAAGCCGGTCAACGAGGGGTCGTCGGTCGGCGTCGCGATCGTCACCGACGGGTCGAACTATGGCAACCCGATCGCCGCGCACGCCGAAGGGCCGTGGCGCGACTTCGACGAACTCCTCGCCGAGCCGTTCGTCGCCGGACGCGAACTGACCGTCGCTGTCCTCGACGGCCCCGGCGCGACGAACGGCCCGTCCGGGCCGTGGGCGCTCGCGGTGACGGAGCTACGGCCGGTTAAGGGTTTCTACGATTACGACGCGAAGTACACCGACGGGCTGACCGTTCACGTCTGCCCGGCCGACCTTCCGGCCGAGGTCGAGGCGAGTGCGCTCGACATGGCGGTGCGCGCCCATGTCGCGCTTGGCTGCCGTGGCACCTCGCGCGCCGACTTTCGCTGGGACGACGCGCGCGGCGAAGCCGGCCTCTACCTACTGGAAGTCAACACCCAGCCGGGAATGACCCCGCTCAGCCTCGTCCCCGAGCAGGCGCGATATCGCGGCATCGACTACGACGCGCTCGTCGCGCGGCTGCTGGCGAGCGCGGCGTGAGCGCGGCGGTCATCCGGCGCGGGTCGGCGCGGCGCGCG
>CAHJWT010000188.1 GCA_903643075.1 Sphingomonadaceae bacterium
CGCGCGGTGCGCTGGCCGGGATCGGTGACGATCGTCTCGAGCGTCGCCGTCCGCCGGGCGAGCGCGGCGACTTCGGCCGCCATGCGGTCCTCCTGCGGGCCGATCGACGCGGCGTCGCGCTGCCGGCGGGCCTCGCGGCGGGCGAGGTAGCGCAGCGCGCTCTGGATGATGAAGTAGAGCAGCGCCCCCAGCATCAATCCGGCGATAAACGATCCCGTGTCGAGCGGCTTGTCGGAATGGACGCCGACCGTGAACCCGTCGGCGCGGTGCAGGATGACCGGCGCGGTCGGTGCCGGCGGGGCGGGCGGCGCCGGCGGCGCGTCGTCGTCGGTCTTGGTGATGACGACTTGGCCGCCTTCACCCGCGATGGTCACGGTCTTGCTCATGGCTCGGTTCCTCAGGTGCGGTGCGGCCTAGCGCAGGCCGTCGATCTCGTTGGCGAGGCGGCTGTTCGAGCTGGTCACGTACGCCTCGACATCGCGCAGGCGACGCTCGGTCTCGCGGAAGCTCGACCGCACGTCGCGGATCGTCCGCTGCGGCGCGACGCGGACCTTGGTCCAGAACTCGCGCTCGTCGGGCGTCTCGGCATAGAGCGAATAGGGCTTCGGCTGCGCCGTCCACGCCACCACCCAGTAGGCGAAGAAGATCGGTGGGAAGAGGAAGAACAGGGTCATCATGAAGCCGAGACGGATCCACAGGGCGTCGACGTCGAAGTAGTCGGCGACCCCGGCGAGGACGCCCGAGACCTTGGCGTTGCGCTTGTCGAGATAGAAACTGGTGCGGCGGGCGGACATGGTGGCTCCCCTAGCGGCGGACGGCGAGGCGCGGTTCGCGCCCGTCGCCCATGCGGTTTTCGGCGATGCGGTCGTCGGCGATGCGGTCGGCGGCCGGCGCGTGTCCCAGCGTCCCCGCCTTCCAGTCGGGATTGTCGGCGGCGATGATCCGTTCGATCGAGTCGAGCCGGGCATCGAGGCGGCGGGCGGTGTCGTGGAGGTCGTCGAGCAGGCGCTCGTCCTCGATCGAGATGCCCTTCGCGCGGCGCCATTGCGACCCGTAGTGGAGGAAGATCCACGGCGCGCCGATGAACAGCATCGCGCAGACGGCGATGGCGGTGAGATCGAAGTCCATCGCGTCAGCCCTCCTTCGTCTGCAGGCGGGCCTTCATTGCGGCCAGTTCGGTCTGGATGCCGTGGTCCTGCTTGAGGTCGGCAAACTCGTCGTCGAGCGTCCGCGCCGGTCCGCCGAGCGAGAACGAATCGGCGTGGCCCTCGGCGAGGTCGGCGCGGCGCTCGATCACCTCGAACTTGGCGAAGGCGTCCTCGATGCGCGGGCCCTTGTACATCGCACGCATCCGCGTCCGCGTGTTGGCGTTCTCGATCCGGGTGAGCAGCGTGTTCTGGCGCTGCTGCGCCTCGCGGATCTTGCCCTCCAGGCGGCGGATGTCGTCGGCGTTGGCGTTCAATCCGTCGTCAAGCTGGCCGATGTCGGCGCGGGTCGCATCGGCGAAGCTCTTCGCCTTGGCCTTTTCGAGCAGCGCGGCGGTGGCGAGGTCCTCGCGGCCCTTCGACAACGCCAGCTCGGCCTTCTCGGTCCAGCTCGCCTGCGCCGCCTCGGCGCGGGCGACGGCGCGCTCCATCTCCTTCTGGTCGGCGATCGTCCGCGCCGCACCGGCACGGACCTCGGCGAGCGTCTCCTGCATCTCCATGATGATCATGCGGATCATCCGGGCCGGGTCCTCGGCCTTGTCGAGGAGGTCGGTGACGTTCGCCGCGATGATGTCGCGGGTGCGCGAGAAGATGCTCATGGGGAAGGTCTCCGGTGACGCCATGATTTTAGACGGTCTGGGCCTGGGCGATAGGGGCGGCGTAGGCCGGCGCGACGGCGGCGGCGACGAAGCCGGTGGCAAGCAGCGCCGAAGCGACGAGGCCGAGGGCGGCGCGGAGGGCGGGAAAGGTCATTGGTGGTCTCCTTTGGCAAGCTGGGCGGGGACGATCCCCGTCGATGAACCTAGCATTGCATGGGTCGTGCCAAGTGGCGGCGGCGACGTAAGTCGTTGATTATGCAAGAGCGCCGCCGCGATAGCGCTGGCGGCGGTGGTAGATCGTTGCCAATAGTTGGGAGAATCCGCTAGATCGCGTCGTGCCCGCCCCCGTCGCCCTCATCGGCTCGGCCCCCAGCTTCCTCGACGCGGTCGAGAACGCGACGCGCGCGGCGCCGATCAACCGCCCGGTCCTCGTCATCGGCGAGCGTGGCACCGGCAAGGAGCTGATCGCCGAACGCCTCCACCGCCTGTCGGCGCGGTGGTCGGGGCCACTGGTCACGATGAACTGCGCCGCGCTGCCGGAGAACCTGCTCGACGCCGAGCTGTTCGGCTACGACACCGGCGCTTTCACCGGGGCCGCCCGGGCCCGTGCCGGGCGGTTCGAGGACGCCGACGGCGGCACGCTGTTCCTCGACGAGATCGCGACGCTGTCGGCCGCCGCGCAGGAGCGCCTGCTCCGCGTCGTCGAGTACGGCGAGCTGACCCGGCTCGGGTCGAACCGGGTGATCCGCGTCGACGTCCGCGTCGTCGGTGCGACCAACGAGGACCTGCCGGCGCTGTGCGCGGCCGGCGGGTTCCGCGCCGACCTGCTCGACCGGCTGAGCTTCGAGGTCGTCACTTTGCCGCCGCTCCGGGCGCGGGCTGAGGACATTCCGGTCCTTGCCGGGCATTTCGGGCGGCGGATGGCGGTCGAGCTTGGCTGGACCGGCTTTCCCGGCTTCACCGACGCCGCCGCGGCGCAGCTCGCGGCGCACGGTTGGCCGGGCAACGTCCGCGAGCTCAAGAACGTCGTCGAGCGCTCGCTGTACCGCTGGGGCGACGCCGAGATGCCGGTCGGAGCGATCGTCCTCGACGCGTTCGATTCGCCGTGGCGGCCGGGGACGCTGCCCGGCCGCGCAGCAACGCCGCCACTCCTCCTGGCGGCCGAATCGTCGCCCCCCGCCGCGCCGGTGGCCGACCACGCGACCGTCGCCGACTTCCGCGCGGCGGTCGCGACCTACGAGCGCGACCTCCTCGCCGCCGCCCTCGTCCGCTGCCGCCATAACCAGCGCGCGACGGCGACGGCGCTGTCGCTCAGCTACGACCAGCTCCGCCACGCCTTGAAGCGGCACAACATGCTGCAGTAAGGCGGGAGCCTTCGGCCCAGCCGCCGCGTTACGTCGCCGATCCAGTCAGAGGCCCGCAGTCATGTTCACTTTGCCCCCGCTCCCATTCGCCCCCGAGGCGCTCGAGCCGCACATGTCGGCGCGCACGCTGTCGTTCCACCACGGCAAGCACCACCAGGCGTACGTCGACAAGGCGAACGCGGCGATCAAGGACACACCGCTGGCCGATCAGGACGACGTCGCGGTCGTCCGTGCGGCGAAGGCGCAGGGCAACCAGGGCCTGTTCAACAACGCGGCGCAGGCGTGGAACCACAGCTTCCTGTGGAACAGCCTGTCGCCCGGCGGCGGCGGTGCGCCGGCGGGCGCGCTGAAGGACGCGATCGACCGCGACCTCGGCGGGATGGAAAAGTTCGCCGAGACGTTCAAGGCCGAGGCGGTCGGCCACTTCGCCAGCGGCTGGGCGTGGCTGGTCGCCGACGGCGGCACGCTCAAGGTGGTCAGCACCCACGACGCCGACACCGCGCTGGTCCACGACGGGCTGACGCCGCTCGTCGTCCTCGACCTGTGGGAGCACGCCTATTACCTCGACTACCAGAACGCGCGGCCCGGCTTCGTCGACGCGTTCCTCGCCAAGATGATCAACTGGGAATTCGCGACGCGGAACTTCGCCGCGATTTGACTTCGCCTCCCTCCCGCGCCCACGGGAGGGGGTCTAGTCTCGCGTGCCGTGGCGCAGCAGGATCGGCGTCTGGGCGAGGGCGAAGACGAAGGTCAGGATCGTCACGCCGAAGACCTTGAACGTCACCCAGTCGTCGTCGGACAAGGTCCGCCGCAGCACCTCGTTGAGGACAGCGAGGGCGATGAAGAAGACGATCCAGTTCCAAGTCAGCCGCCGCCAGCCCCTCGCGCTGAGCGCGGGAAAGGTCTCGCCGAGGACGAGCTGGAGAAGCGGCCGCCGCGTCGCCACGCCGAATAGCAGGACACCGGCGAGGAGCGCGTAGATCACGGTCAGCTTGATCTTGATGAACTCGGCGTCGTGGAACAGCAGCGTCGCCGTTCCGAAGACGAAGACCATCGCCCCGACAAGCCACAACATCGGCTGGACGCGGCCGTAGACGAAGCGCGCGATCGCCATCGCGATCAGCGTCGTCGCCATTACCGCCGCGGTCGCGACATAGATGTCGGCGACGCGGTTGGCGACGAAGAAGACCAGCAGCGGAGCGAAGTCGAGCGCCGCCTTGACGGCCGCGGAGGGGGTGCGCATCGGGCCGGTGTAGCCGCTCGCGACGGGCGGCGGTAGGGGGGAGCGTGACCCCGCCCGCCGCCCTCGTCGTCGTCGACCTCGCCGCCGAGCGTGGCGGACGGAGCGTGTTCGCCGGGGGGGGCTTCACGCTGGCGGCGGGCGACGCGCTCCATGTCGCGGGGGCGAACGGCGCGGGCAAGTCGACATTGCTGCGGGTCCTCGCGGGCCTGCTGCCGGCGGCGGCGGGCAGCGTCGCCAACCCCTTCGCCACCGCCTACGCCGGGCACGAGGTCGCGTTGAAGCCGGGGCCGACGCTCGCCGCCGAGCTCACCCATTGGGCGCGCCTCGACGTCGCGGCCCCCGCCGCGATCGCCGCC
>CAHJWT010000189.1 GCA_903643075.1 Sphingomonadaceae bacterium
GGCCCGACGCCGCGGCCCCGACCGACGACGCTGTCGCCACCGCGGCGGCCGAGCGGAAGGCGGTCGCCGATACCGACGCCGCCCGCCGCGATGCCGCGACGTCGCCGGTGGAACAAAATCCGCGCGTTCCCGGTTGAGCGGCCGATTGCCCTAACCCAAGGAAAAGCCATGCGCACCGCCATCAGCATCCTCGCCGTCGCCGCCGCGCTCAGTGTTGGAGCCTGCGGCAAGAAGGCCGAGGACACGTCGTCGACCACCACGACGACGACCGCACCTGACGCATCGGCTGGCGGCTCGACCGGTGCGGCTGGCTCGGCGACGACGAGCAGCGCCGGCGGCGCGATGGCTCCCGGCGGCGATGCGAGCAGTGGCGCGGCGGGGTCGGCCCCGGCAAGCGGCGCAACCGACGCGGGCTCGGGCGCAACGAGCACGAGTGGCGCTTCGGGCACGAGCGCCTCACCGAACGCGAGCACCCCACCGGCCGGCGACAGCTCGACCAACGGCTCGGCGAGCAACGGCACCGCCGCCAGCGACGGATCGACCCCGACCAAGCCATAAGCGCCGTACCATCGATACGACAAAGGCCGCGGCATCTGCCGCGGCCTTTTTTTGCCGGCGACCGGCGATCGACCGGCGACATACAAAGGGCCGCGACCGAAGTCGCGGCCCTTCGCCGTTCGGTCGCGGGCAGGATTAGAAGTCCATACCGCCCATGCCACCCATGCCGCCACCCATGCCGCCGCCGCCCATGCCGCCGCCCGACTTGTCGTCGGCCGGCTGGTCGGTGATCGCCGCTTCGGTGGTGATGAGCAGCGAGGCGACCGACGCCGCGTCCTGCAGCGCGGTGCGGACGACCTTAGTCGGGTCGATCACGCCGCTCGTCATCAGGTTCTCGTAGGTGTCGGTCTGCGCGTTGAAGCCGATGTTCTGGTCGGCCCCGTCGAGCAGCTTGCCCGAGATCACCGCGCCGTCGTGCCCGGCGTTCTGGGCGATCTGACGGACCGGTGCGAACAGCGCCTTGCGGATGATGTCGACGCCGCGCGTCTGGTCATCGTTGGCGCCCTTCATGCCGTCGAGCGCCTTGGTCGCGTAGAGCAGCGCGGTGCCGCCACCCGGGACGACACCCTCCTCGACCGCGGCGCGGGTCGCGTGGAGCGCGTCGTCGACGCGGTCCTTGCGCTCCTTGACCTCGACCTCGGTCGAGCCGCCGACCTTGAGGACGGCGACGCCGCCGGCGAGCTTGGCGAGACGCTCCTGGAGCTTCTCCTTGTCGTAGTCCGAGGTCGTGATCTCGATCTGCGCGCGGATCTGCTCGACGCGACCCTTGATCGCGTCGGCTTCGCCCGAACCGTCGATGACGGTCGAGTTGTCCTTGTCGATCGTGACGCGCTTGGCCTGGCCGAGCATCGGCAGGGTAACGTTCTCGAGCTTGATGCCGAGATCCTCGCTGATCATCTGACCGGCGGTCAGGATCGCGATGTCCTCCAGCATTGCCTTGCGCCGGTCACCGAAGCCCGGCGCCTTGACGGCGGCGACCTTGAGCCCGCCGCGGAGCTTGTTGACGACGAGCGTGGCGAGCGCCTCGCCCTCGACGTCCTCGGCGATGATGAGCAGCGG
Organism: Sphingomonadaceae bacterium; assembly: GCA_903643075.1. GTDB lineage: Bacteria > Pseudomonadota > Alphaproteobacteria > Sphingomonadales > Sphingomonadaceae > Polymorphobacter_B. The sequence goes on from CAHJWT010000189.1 coordinate 1,618, forward strand.
CCGCGACGACTGTACGACGGCCTCGAGGACCGGGAGCAGCGCCTGCAGGTTCGAAAGCTTCTTCTCGTGGATGAGGATGTACGGGTTGTCGAGCTCGACCGTCATCTTCTCGGGGTTCGTGATGAAGTACGGGCTGAGGTAGCCGCGGTCGAACTGCATCCCCTCGACGACGTCGAGCTCCGAGGCCATGCCCTTGGCTTCCTCGACGGTGATGACGCCTTCCTTGCCGACCTTTTCCATCGCCTGCGAGATCATGTCGCCGATCTCGCTCTCGCCGTTGGCCGAGATGGTCCCGACCTGGGCGATCTCAGCGGTGCCGGCGACGTCCTTCGAGCGGGCCTTGAGGTCGGCGACGACGGCGGTAACCGCCATGTCGATGCCGCGCTTAAGGTCCATCGGGTTCATGCCGGCCGACACCGACTTCATCCCCTCGCGGACGATCGCCTGGGCGAGGACGGTCGCAGTCGTCGTGCCGTCGCCGGCCTTGTCGTTGGTCTTCGAGGCGACCTCGCGGACCATCTGCGCGCCGAGGTTCTCGAACTTGTCCTTGAGCTCGATCTCCTTGGCGACGGTGACGCCGTCCTTGGTGATGCGGGGAGCGCCGAAGCTCTTCTCGATGACGACGTTGCGGCCCTTGGGACCCAGCGTCACCTTGACCGCGTCGGCGAGGATATCGACGCCGCGGAGAATGCGCTCGCGCGCGTCGCGGCTGAAACGAACGTCTTTGGCTGCCATGTGCTATTCCTTAATGGAAGTTCGTAAATAAGCGAAGTAAGCGCCCGCGAGGCGCTCTGCGGATCAGTCGGCTATGACGCCGAGGATATCGCTTTCCTTCATGATCAGAAGGTCTTCGCCGTCGACCTTGACCTCGGTGCCCGACCACTTGCCAAACAGGATCTTGTCGCCGGCCTTGACGTCCATCGGGGTGATGCCACCGTCGTCGCGGCGCGCGCCGGTGCCGGCCGAGACGACCTCGCCCTCCTGCGGCTTCTCCTTGGCGGTGTCGGGAATGATGATCCCGCCCTTGGTCTTCTCTTCGGCGTCGACGCGACGGACGAGCACGCGGTCGTGCAGCGGCGTGAATTTCATGGGACCTGTCACCTTGGCTCTGTGAATGGGCTCGCTGGCACTCGTATTACGTGAGTGCTAGCGCCTGCGGCATATGGTCGGGACCGGCGTCGCCGTCAACCGGAGCGACGATGAATTCTGCGTGACGCGCCGCCGCCGCGCCCGCGCAACATCGCAAGCTTCACACCACCGCGCTCTTGTGGAACGGACCGCGAGCGGCTCGCTGCACGGCAAAAAGCCCCAACCGCAACCGCCAGTATAGCCGATCGACCTGCTGTAGGACAGCGCCTTGCCGCGCCGTGCCGCGCCGCTATAGCTGGCGTGCTTCGACCGGCCAAGGCGACCTTCCCGATGAGCTTCCTCCGCGGCGCGTGGCGCTTCCTCGTCGGCGTCAAGGACTTCGTCGTCATCGTTCTGCTCGCGGTCCTCCTCCTCGGGCTGTGGGCGGTGCTCCACACGCGCTCGGCGCGGGTTCCCGACGGCTCGGCGCTGGTCCTCGACCTCGATGGACCGGTGGTCGACCAGGCGAGCGAACGGTCGCCGTTCGGCTCGGTCACCGGCACGCCAAACAACGGCGCGGAGATCGAGGTCCGCGACGTCGTCCGCGCGATCGACACGGCGCGCACCGACGGGCGGATCAAGCTGATCGTCCTCCAGCTCGACACCTTCGTCGGCGCGGGTCAGGCCAACCTCCAGGCGATCGCCGCGTCGCTGCGCGCGTTCGAGAAGGCGGGCAAGCCGGTCTACGCCTATGCGACCGCGTACACCGACGCGAGCTATTACCTCGCCGCGCAGGCCAACCATGCGTGGATCAACCCGATGGGCGGCGTCCTCCTCACCGGGCCGGGCGGGACCAACCTCTATTTCAAGCGCGCGCTCGACAAGCTCGACGTCGACGTCAATGTCTTCCGCGTCGGCAAGTTCAAGTCCTTCGTCGAGCCGTATACCCGGACCGAGGCGTCGCCCGAGGCCAAGGCGGCCGAGCAGGCGCTGATCGACGGCGTCTGGCGCAGCTACCTCGCCGACGTCCGCGTCGCGCGGCCGGCGGTCGACATCACCGCCGACTTCGCCAACCTGCCGGCCCGCGTCGCCGCGGCCCGCGGCGATTTCGCCAGGGAAGCGCTCGACGCGCATCTGGTTGACGCGATCGGCACCCGCGTCGCCTTCGGTCGCGCGGTCGCGAAGATCGTCGGCGAGGGCGACGACAAGCAGCCCGGCGCGTTCAACGGCGTCACGCTGGCGAAGTACGCCGCCGCGACCAGCCCGAGCCGCAGCGGCCCCGCGGTCGGCGTCGTCTACGTCGCGGGCGACATCGTCGACGGCGAGGCGGGGGCCGGGACCGCCGGCGGCGACACCATCGCCAAGCTGGTCGACAAGGCGCTGACCAACGACGACATCAAGGCACTCGTCGTCCGCATCGACTCGCCCGGGGGCTCGGTGACCGCGTCGGAGCGCATCCGCGAGGCGCTCGCCGAGGCGCGCGACAAGGGCGTGCCGGTGATCGCGTCGATGGGGCCGGTCGCGGCGTCGGGCGGCTATTGGGTGTCGACCGCAGCGACCGAGGTCTTCGCCGCGCCGTCGACGATCACCGGGTCGATCGGCGTCTTCGCCGTCATCCCGACGTTCAACCGTGCGCTCGACAAGCTCGGCATCTCGACCGACAGCACCAAGTCGACGCCGTATACCGGCGACCCCGACGTCCTGCGCGGGCTGACGCCCGACAGCCAGCTCGTCCTCCAGGCGTCGGTCGACGACATCTACCGCCGCTTCACCAGGTTGGTCGCCGCCGCGCGCCACCTGCCGCAGGCCAAGGTCGACGACATCGCACAGGGACGCGTGTGGACCGGCGAGGACGGCGTCCGGCTGGGGTTGGTCGACCGCCTCGGCGGGCTCGACGCGGCGGTCGCGGCGGCGGCGAAGGCGGCGAAGCTGGGCGACAACCCGCGGACGATCGACATCGAGAAGACGCCGTCGCTGCTGATCCAGCTGATCGCGAGTTCGCTCGGGCTGGGCAGCGGCGACGATAGCCGCGCCGCGGCGCGCGATCCGTTCGGCAGGCTCGCCGCCGCCGGG
>CAHJWT010000190.1 GCA_903643075.1 Sphingomonadaceae bacterium
CGCGCCGGGCCGCTCGCCGCCTGCCGCGCCTTGGCGGCGGCGACGTCGTCGATCAGCCCGGCCCCGGCGATCAGCTCGGCCAAAACCATCGCGACGGTCTGGAGCACCTCGATCTCGACCTCGGCATAGTCGCGCGGATCGGCGTGCTGGACGCAGAGCACGCCGACCGCCGCCTCGCGGCGGAGGATCGGGACGCCGGCGAAGCTGTGGAAGCTCTCCTCCCCAGTTTCGGGCTTGAACGCGAAATCGGGATGCTCGCGCGCCTCGGCGAGGTTGAGGGGCTCGCGCGTCTCCGCGATGACCCCGGTCAGCCCCTCGCCGAGCGCGAGGCGGGTGACGTGGACCGCGGTCTGGGCAAGGCCCTTGGTCGCGAACAGCTCGAGGACGCCGTCGCGGAGCAGGTAGATCGAGACGACCTCGCTGTCGAGCTGCTCGGCGACGATGCCGACGACGGCGTTGAGCTTCGCCTGCGCACTCGCCTTCGATGCCATGACGTCGTGGAGCGCGCGGAGGATCGCGCGGGCGGGGGCGATGGGGGTCATTATCGTGTCACGCCGCCCGCGCGCACAGCGCTGCCTCCGCCTCGGCGACCAGCCCGGCGATGATGTCGGCGACCGGCGCGACCGCGTCGACCATGCCGACCGACTGCCCGGCCATCAGCGATCCCGTCTCGACATCGCCGTCGACCACCGCGCGGCGGAGCGCGCCGGCCCAGTAATGCTCGATCGCGAGCTGGCCCTCGGCGAGGGTCAGCGCGCCGGCATCGACCGCGCCCGCCACCTCGCGCTGCTTGGCGGCGAAGGCGTCGCTGCCGGCGTTCTTCAGCGCGCGGACCGGGATCACCGGCAGACGCGGATCGAGCTGCACGCTCGCGACCGCATCGCGCGCCGATGCCCTAACGAAGGCGCGCTTAAAATTGGCATGGGCGACCGATTCGCTCGCCGCAGCGAAGCGCGTGCCGAGCTGGACCCCGCTCGCCCCCATCTCGAGATAGGCGGCGATCGCGCTGCCGCGGCCGATGCCGCCGGCGACGAACACCGGCACCTCGGTGACCGCGGGCAAGATCTCCTGTGCCAGCACCGACGTGCTGACCGGGCCGATGTGGCCGCCGGCCTCCGACCCCTCGATGACGATCGCGTCGACGCCCGACCGCACCAGCTTCTTCGCCAGCGCGGCGGTCGGAGCGAAGCACATCAGCTTGGCCCCCGTCGTCTTGATCCGCGCGATCGCCGCCCCCGACGGCAGCCCGCCGGCGAGGACAACGTGACCGACGCGGTGGCGACCGCAGATGTCGATCAGCTCGTCCATCGCCGGGTGGAGGGTGATGAGGTTGACCCCGAACGGCCGGTCGGTCAGCGCCCGCGTCGCGGCGATCTCGGCGTCGAGCACCGCCGGGGGCATCGCCCCGCAGGCGATGACGCCGAACCCGCCGGCGTTCGAGATCGCGCTGACGAGGTGGCGCTCGCTGACCCACGTCATCGCGCCGGCCATGATTGCGTGGCGGCTGCCGAGAAAGTCGCGGCCGCGGGCGGAGAGCTGGTCGAGCCGGGTCACGGGGTCACGCCGCCGCGTCCAGCCCGTACGCGGTGTGGAGGACGCGCACCGCGAGCTCGGTATATTCCTCGGCGATCAGCACGCTGATCTTGATCTCGCTCGTCGTGATCGCCTGGATGTTGATGCCGCGGTCGCCGAGCGCCTTGAACATCGTCACCGCGACGCCGGCGTGGCTGCGCATGCCGACGCCGACGACGCTGATCTTGGCCACCGCGGCATCGCTGGTTACGTGCTCGAAACCAATCGTCCCCTGCGCCTTGGCGAGCACGTCCTCCGACAGCGCGAGTTCGGTCCGCGGCACGGTGAAGGTGACGTCGGTCGTGCCGGCGACGTAGGCGATGTTCTGGACGATCATGTCGACGTTGACGTTGGCCGCGGCGAGCGCGGCGAAGATCGCGGCGACGACCCCGGGCTTGTCGGGGACGCCGGCGACGGTCAGCTTCGCCTCGTTGCGGTTGTAGGCGACGCCGGCGATCAGTTCCTGTTCCACGATCTCGTCCTCGTCGACGACCAGGGTTCCGGGGGTGGGGTCGTTGCCGATCGCGGTAAACGACGACAGCACCTGGACGCGAACCTTTTCCTTCATCGCCAGCTCGACCGACCGCGTCTGGAGCACCTTCGCGCCGACCGAGGCGAGCTCGAGCATCTCCTCGTAGGTGATCCGCGCGAGCTTCCGCGCCCGCGGGACGATGCGCGGGTCGGTCGTGTAGACGCCGTCGACGTCGGTGTAGATGTCGCAGCGGTCGGCCCTGAGCGCCGCCGCCAGCGCCACCGCCGAGGTGTCCGACCCGCCGCGGCCGAGCGTCGTCACCCGCCCGTCGGGGCCGACCCCCTGGAAGCCGGGAACTACGGCGACGCGCCCAGCGGCAAGGTCGGCGAGCATCGCATCGGTCGTGATGTCTTCGATCCGTGCCGACGCGTGGGCGTCGGTCGTCGCCACCGCGAGCTGCCAGCCGAGCCACGACCGCGCGCGGGTGCCGCCGGCCTGGAGGGCGATCGCGAGCAGCCCGGCGGTGACCTGCTCGCCCGACGCGACGACGACGTCGTATTCGGCGCGGTCGGCGAGCGGCGACGCCTCGCGGCAGAATCCGACCAGCCGGTCGGTCTCGCCGGCCATCGCGCTGACGACGACGGCGACCTCGTGGCCGGCGGCGACCTCGGCCCGCACGCGGTCGGCGACGCCGCGGATACGCTCGATCCCGGCCATCGACGTGCCGCCGAACTTCATGACGATGCGGGCCACGGCGGCGGCTTCTTCCCCGGTTGCGACGACGGCGCGCTTGGCCGCTCCGCGCGGCGTGATAGAGGACGATGGCGATTAGGCAAGGACGGCCATGATCCTCCCCGCTTGCGGGGCGGTGGCACCGCGCAGCGGTGACGGAGGGCGGTCGAGCGAGTGGCCTAAGCCTCTCCGCCGACCGCCCCTCCGGCGCTACGCGCCACCTCCCCGCGAGCGGGGAGGATCACGAGGAGATCTGCGATGACCACCACCACCATCGACGCCGCCGAGGCCGGCTTCTTCGGGGCGCTGGCCGACGACTGGTGGAACCCGGCCGGGTCGTCGGCGATGCTCCACCGGATCAACCCGCTGCGCCTGCGCTATATACGCGACGCCACGGGGCGCGACCCGCGCGCGCGGCGGCCGTTCGCCGGGCTGACCGCGCTCGACGTCGGCTGCGGCGCGGGGCTGCTCGCTGAGCCGCTGGCGCGGATGGGGGCGGCGGTCACCGGGATCGACGCCGCGCCGGAAAACGTCGCCGCCGCGAAGGCGCACGCCGCCGCCGGGGGCCTGTCGATCGCCTACCGCGCCGCGCCGGTCGAGGTGCTCGTCGACGAGGGGTCGACGTTCGACCTCGTCACCTGCCTCGAGGTCGTCGAACACGTCGTCGACCGGCCGGCGTTCCTCGGCCACCTGTGGACGCTGACCGCCAGCGGCGGCACGCTGGTGATGTCGACCCCGAACCGCACCGCGCTCAGCTATGCGACGCTGATCGTCGGAGCCGAGCGGATCGCGCGCACGATCCCGCGCGGCGCGCACGACTGGGCCAAGTTCGTCACCCCCGACGAATTGACCGCCGAACTCGCGGCGGCGGGCTTCGTCGTCACCGACACGACCGGGCTGACGTGGCGGCCGGGGACGGGCTTCGCCCTCGGCCGCGATACATTGGTCAACTATTATCTGACGGCAGTCCCCGCCTAGCGGTAGACCCACGCGCCGTGCTGGCGGACGCGCGTGTGGTAATAGCGGCCGTGCCAGAGGTAGCGCCCACGGTGTGCGTCACGGACGTCCGTCGCCAGCTCGCGCCGGTCGCCAACGCTCGAGCGGTTGTCGGCGCGCAGTCTCGATGCGTCGCCGGCGGCGGCGCGGCGGTCGCCGCGAACCTCGTCGTGGTGGATGGCGCGGCGGTCCTGCTCGACCGCCTGCTGATCGCGGCCGACCTCGCGGTTCTCGTGGCGGGCGGCCTGCAGATCGTGCCGGGGATCGCCGCGATCCTGGGCGGCAACGGCGATCGGGCTGGCCAGCACGGCGGCGGCGATCGCGGCCGCGAGCAATCGGACGGACATGGTGTGCTCCTTGAAGGTGAGGAAAACGCGCAGACGTCCGGTACGACGTCCGCGCGGCCGGATCAGTAGAACAGTCCCTGGACGACGCGGATGACCCGGCCGTCGTACTGCCGGATCAGCAGCGCGTCGGGCCCGACACGGACCCACCGGGTCCCGCCATAGGCGGGCGGCAGGCGATAGGCGAAGGGGTCGAGATAATAGCGGGTGTCGAAATACGCCCGCGGCAGGATCGCGCCGATGCCATAATAGCGGTAGCCGTAGCCGCGCGGATAGTAGAACTGCGGTCCGCGGAAACGCGCATAGGCGTCGCCAGGGCCGTAGCCGCGACGGTCGTCGCGGAAGCTGCGACCGTAATCGCGGTGGTCGTCGCGACCATAGCCGCGGTCGTCACGGCCGTAGTCGCGGCGGTCGTCGCGGCGGTCCTGGACGTCGCGGCGCTCGTCCTGACGCAGATCGCGGCGGTCGCCGGGATTGACGCCGGTGGCGGTGCCGCGGTCGATCTCGCGCTGATCCTGACGGACGTCGCGGTTGTCCTGGCGGACGTCGCCGCGGTCGGTCCGCGCGTCGCGGCGGTCCTGGTGAACGTCGCGGCGATCGTCGCGCGTGTCGGCGGGCGGCGGCGGCGGGGGGG
>CAHJWT010000191.1 GCA_903643075.1 Sphingomonadaceae bacterium
GGTCGAGCGCGGGGCGGACGCTCGCCGCCGTTCCGCGCCAAGCCGCGCTGCCCGGCGCGGCATCGGGGCGGCAGCGCTTGCACGCGCGGTAACCAGCGGCAACCGCCTCGGCGGGGGTGCGGACAAAGGTGACGTTCTTCGCCAACGGTGTTCGCGCCGGGCAGACCGGGCGGCAGAAGATGCCGGTGGTGCGAACGCAGGTGAAGAAACGGCCGTCAACGGCCGGGTCGCGCGCGGTGAGCGCGGCATAGCAGGCCGTCGGGTCGAGGGACAGGTCGGGCGCATCGGTGGAAGTGGTGGCGGTCATCATGCCGCCGATATAGGCCGCTTCGCCGACGCCGTCTGGCGGTTTTCGGACGTAGCCAGCGGCGCGAAAGCCTGTGCCGAACGCCGTTCACGCCGCGCCTATCGAAACCGCACTCTAACGTTTGTGCGCGCTCCTGCTCTGTCGTCCCCGCTTCCGCGGGGATGACAGGCAGTCGTAACCGATGGAATAAACCTAGTACTTCACCCGCAGCGTCCCGCCGAACGTCCGCGGCGCCCCGAGGAAAGCGTCGAGGACGCCGGTGGCGTTGGTCGGCACGTTCTGGAAGCCCGAGTTGAACGCGACCTGCTGGTAGTTGGTGTTGAGCAGATTCTCCGCCCACACCTCGACGCTGAACCGCCCGTCCCTCGGGCCGACGGCGACGCGGCCGTTGGCGACGACGTAGCCCGACTGGTACTTGCCGGGGTCGAGGTCGGACCCGGTGTTGTACCCGCTCGAGTATTTCGCGCCGAGGTTGAGCCGCGCCACGTAGTGATCGCCAAGGGCTTGCGAGTAAGTCCCCGACAGCGACGCCGAGAACAGCGGCGCGAGGCTGAGGCGCGACGTCTTGTGGCCGAGGAACCCGGTCTGCGCCTGGAGCGTCGCCAGCTGCGCGTCGTTGAGGTCGTAGCGCGTGTCGGCATAGGTCGCGCCGCCCTGGACGCTGAACGCCTTCGACGCGAGCCAGACGAAATCGGCGTCGACGCCCTTGCTGATCACCTGCGGCACCGAGGTGACGACGAAGACGAGGCCGTTGAAGGTGTTGAGCTGGAAGCCCTGGTACTTCTGGTAGAAGGCGGTGGCGTTGAGCAGGACCTTGCGGTCGAACAGCGTCGCCTTCTCGCCGATCTCGTACGAATCGTTGATCTCCTTGCCGAACGACGTGTCGCGGAACGGCGTGTTGACCGCGGCGCTGCCCGGCGCGCAGCCGGCGGTACCGACGGTGCATTCGACGCGATCGAGGTTGAACCCGCCCGCCTTGTAGCCGCGCGCGTACGATGCATAGACCAGCAGCTTGGGGTCGAAGCGATAGGCGAGCTTGACCGTGCCCGACGGGACGTTCTCGTTCTTCTGCTGGTGGTTGGTGAAGGCGTTGTAGCCGGGGCTGAGGAACGGCAGGCACAGTGTTTCGTCGATGCCGGCGAGCTGTGCCGCCGCCGCCGGGTTGACCCGGTTGAGGATGGCGAAGGCCGCATTCGCCGAGCCGCAGCCGGCCCCGTTGCCGATGTTGCTGCTGACCTGGTCGAGCGACTTGTCGTCGAAGGTATAGCGGACGCCGACGTTGAGGTCGAGCTTGTCGGTCACGTGGTAGGTGTTGTCGGTGAACAGCGCATAGGTGTCGTCGGTCTGGTTGTAGCGGTCGACCGACCCCGAGCCGGGGACGAAGTTGACCCCGCCGACGAAGGGGAAGGTCAGGCCCGTCTGGAGGAAGGTCGGATCGGGCCGCCCCTCGACCAGCGACGAGAACAGCAGGCTGAGATACGGCGCGAATTGGGTGCCGACGCGGATGCTGGTGTTCTGGCGCAGCTTCTCGTGGCTGAAGAAGCCGCCGACGAGGTAGTCGAGCTTGCCCGTCGTTCCGGCGTAGCGCAGCTCCTGGCTGAAAGTGCGGAACTGCGACGAGTTACTGTCGTCGAACGGCAGGTAGTCGATGTCGGCGGTCGAGAAATCGGCGTCGAAGCCGGCGGTGTTCTTCCAGTCGCGGTACGCCGTGATCGAGGTCAGCGTGCCCGGCCCGATCTTCCAGTCGGCCTGGAGCGAGATGCCGCTGTCGTTGACCCGCTGCCCGTCGGGCCGGTTGGCGTAGGCGTTGCGGTCGTACGGGTGGGCCGGATCGCCGTCGTTGCCGCCGAGCGCGGCGACGAGGTTGTTGGCGAGGTTTGGGGCCGGGGCCTGGCTGGCGCGGGTGATGACGGCGATGCAGCACAGCTCGTTGCGGTGCGAATGGTCGGCGATCAGGCGTAGCTTGAGGTCGTCGGTCGGGGTGAACAGCACCTGCCCGCGGACGGTGTAGAAGTTGCGGTTGGTGTCGTCGGTCGCCGTCCGCGGGCCGCGGCCGGTGTTGACGTCGAAGAAGCCGTCGCGCTGGCGATCGGCGAAATAGAGGCTCGCGGCGACCTTGTCGGGGACGATCGCCCCGGTGACCTGCGCCGCGCCACCGAAGGCATTGTAGTTGCCGGCGGTGAAGTCCGCGCTCGCGCCGAAGTCGAAAGACGGCGCCGCGGTCAGGATGTTGATGACGCCGGCGGTCGCCGACTTGCCGAACAGCGTGCCCTGCGGTCCTTTGAGCACCTCGATCCGGTCGACGTCACCGAGGTCGCCGAAGCCGACGCCGTTGCGCGGCCGGTAGACGCCGTCGATGACGACGCCGACCGAGCTTTCGAGCCCGGGATTGTCGCCGACCGTGCCGACGCCGCGGATGCGCGCGGTGGTCGACCCCTCGTTCGACGTCGAGGTGACGAGCAGGCCCGGCGTCAGGATCGCGAGGTCCTTGATGTCCTTGACGCCGGTGTCCTGGAGGATCTGGCGGTTGAGCGCGGTGACGACGATCGGCACGTTCTGCAGGCTGTTCGACCGCTTCTGCGCGGTGACGACGATCTCGTCGACCGTATCGCCGGTCGAATCGGCAACGGCGCTCGCGGTCTGCGAAACACCGGCATTGGCGACGCCCGACTGGCCGAGCCCGGTCGTCGGGGCCTGCGGCACGGCGTCGGCGGCCGACGGCTGGGGCGCCGGAGCGGGCGACGCGGCCGACTGAGCGAACGTGGGCGCAGCGAGCAGCGCGGCGGCGACGGCAGTCAGCGAGACCGCGTGGCGAGATTTGGTCATGGGCGAAGCAATCCAATCAACTTACACTCGTCGCCGGCGACCGCTCGTCGCGTTCCGCCGACTGGGGGCAGCCCCTTAACCGATCGGTCACGCAGGGCAACAACCTGCAATCGGAAACCGACGTGCGGCGCGAGCGTGTTGCCGCGAAGACACGGTTGAGCGCCTGCCCGCGACGGCCTATGCGCCGCCGATGGCCCATGTGTTCAACGTCGCCGCGTCGGTCCTCGGCCACAGCTGGGCATGGCGCGGGGAAGTGGTGCCCGACCCGACGGGGGGCGACGACCTCGTCGCGCAGCTGTTCCGGGCGCGGGGCGCCCCGCATGAGGACTTCGACCGGTTGCGCACGGCGAAGTTGCGCGACTGGCTGCCCGATCCATCGATCTTTCGCGACATGGATGTCGCGAGCCGGAGGCTCGCCGCAGCCATCGAAAACGCCGAGCCGGTCGTCGTCTTCGGCGACTACGACGTCGACGGCGCGACCAGCGCGGCGCTGCTTATCCGCCTGATCCGCGACTGCGGCGGGGTGGCGAGCGCCTACATTCCAGACCGCCTCCTCGAAGGCTATGGCCCCTCCCCGGCCGCGATGACCGCGCTCGCGGCGGCGGGGGCGCGGCTGATCGTCACCGTCGACTGCGGCACGCAGGGGTTCGATGCGTTCGCAACGGCACGCGACGCGGGCGTCGAGGTCATCGTCGTCGACCACCACCAGGCGTCGGCCACGCTGCCGCCGGCGCTGGCGGTGGTCAATCCGCGGCGGCTCGACGAGGGCGACGGGGCGGCGTTCGGCCATCTCGCGGCGGTCGGGGTCGCGTTCCTGCTGGCGGTCGCCGTCGTGCGGACACTGCGCGCGCGCGGCTGTTTCGCCGAGCGGACCGCGCCCGACCTGCTGGCGCTGCTCGACCTTGTTGCGCTCGGCACCGTCGCCGATGTCGTGCCGCTGACCGGGCTCAACCGCGCCTTCGTCGCGCAGGGGCTCAAGGTGATGGCGGCGCGGCGCAATCCGGGGCTCGCCGCGCTCGCCGCCGTCACCGGGATCGAGCGGGCCCCGACGGCGTACGACCTCGGCTTCGCGCTTGGCCCGCGGATCAATGCCGGCGGGCGCGTCGGCAAGTCCGACCTCGGCGTCCGCCTGCTGACGACCGAGGACGCCGAGGAGGCGGCCGCGCTTGCCGCCGATCTCGACGCGCTCAACCGCGACCGCCGCGCCATCGAGACGGCGGTGACCGATGAGGCGGCGGCGCAGTGCGACCGCCACAACAACGCGGCAGTCGCGGTCATCGCCGGCGGCGGCTGGCACCCCGGGGTCATCGGCATCGTCGCCGGGCGGCTCAAGGACAAGATGAAACGCCCGGTGATCGTCATCGCCCTCGAAGGGACCGACGGCGGTGGCGGCACGATCGGCAAGGGCTCGGGCCGGTCGATCCCCGGCGTCGACCTCGGGGCGGCGATCCTCGCGGCGAAGGACGCCGGGCTGCTGATCGCCGGCGGCGGTCACGCGATGGCGGCGGGGTTGACCGTCGCCGCCGACCGGATCGACGACCTCGCGCGCTTCCTCGACGAGCGGCTCGGCGGCGATGTCGGCCG